>NZ_JBFAMR010000024.1:0-111194 GCF_040656595.1 Actinoplanes sp. NPDC049802 | reverse complement strand
GGGACTTGAGGTCGCTGAGGACCCAGGCCCAGCCGCCGCCACCCTCCGCGCCGGCACCCGAACTCCACACGCGGGGTCGGCCCGCCCAGGGTGATCCTCAACGCCCACCTCGACGTGGTGCCCGGCGTCGCGGAGCAGTTCACCGCCCGCCTCGACGGCCACCGGCTGTACGGACGCGGCGCCCACGACATGAAGGCCGCCGCCGTGGTGATGGCCACCGTGTTCCGGGAGGTGGCGCCGACGCTGCCGTACCCGGTGGCGTTGCAACTGGTCACCGACGAGGAGGTGGGCGGCTTCGACGGCACCGGGCACCAGGTGGCGCGGGGCGTCCGGGCCGGGTTCGTGATCATCGGCGAGCAGAGCGGCCTGCGGATCGTCACCGAGTCGAAGGGCATCGTCCGGGCCCGGCTCACCGCGACCGGCCGCACCGCCCACGCCGCCTACCCGTGGCTGGGGTCGAACGCACTGCTCACGGTGACGGCGGCGGTTCAGCGGCTGCTCGCCCGGCACCCGGTCCCGGCCGCCGAACAGTGGGCCACGACCGTCAACGTGGCCCGCGTCGAGACCTCCAACACGGCCGCGAACGTGGTGCCGGCGGACGCGTCCGCTCTCGTCGACATCCGGTTCCCGCCGTCCGACGAGGACCTCGCCGGGCGCACGGCCGCCGAGATCGCCGCCCATCTGACGGCGGTGACCGGGGTGGAGGTCACCGTCGAGGCGCTCGGCGCGCCGCACCACGCCGATCCGGACAGCGCCGAGGTGCGGCTGCTGCGGCAGGCCGCCCGGCAGGTGGGGTACGACGGGACGCTGCTGCGCAAACACGGGGCGGCCGACGGGCGGTTCTACTCGGCGGTGGGCGTGGACGCGGTCATCTTCGGGCCGGGCGGCGACGGGCAGCACGGTCCGGAGGAGTACGTCGATCTGCGGACGCTTCCGGCGTACCGGAAAGCACTGGAGACGTTTTTGGAAGAGCTAGGCGGCTGCGGCTAGCAGGTGCTCGACGCGGGCGGCCATGCCACGCAGATGCGGGCGGCGCTCGGCGTCGACCTTCGCGTTCCACGAGCAGGGGCCGTGCCGGTGCAGCATCTCGGTGTAGCGGGCCTCGGGGTCGACCCGCAGACCGCTCGGGCCCACCGTCTGGTCGGCGTAGGTGAGGGCGTCGGCCATCAGGCTGCGCTCGTCCGGGAAGGCGGCCAACTGCCCGGCCAGACCGCGGGCGGCGCCCACGAAACGGGCGCCCGAGTGGTAGGCCACCAACCCGGCGATCCGGGCCGGCCAGCCCTCGGCGCTCAGGTGCACGGCGCCGTCCAGCGGATGGAAACCGGTCAGCGCGATCGGCTCGGCATAGCCGATGTCGTGCAGCCAGGCCGCCGCGACGAGCACGTCCGGATCGAGACCGAGCCGGGCGGCGAGCTCGGCCGCCCGCCGCGCCACCCCCGCGGTGTGCCGCCAGCGGTCACCGCTGTCGCCGATCAGCGACCCGGCCACCAGCCGGGCCGTCTCGGCACGCGATCGGAGCAGCACGACGGTCATGGGCGGATGCTATGTCGCCGCAGGTTAACGACGGATGGACGGACGATGGCCGCTGATCGAAAAGTCAGCGGCCGCGGACGCGCTGAGCGGGCACACCGGCCGCCGCGAGCTGCCCGGCGAGCTGCCCGCCGGGATTGTCCCGGCCGCGGACGCGCTGAGCGGGCACACCGGCCGCCGCGAGCTGCTCGGCGAGCTGCCCGCTGGGATTGTCGACGAAGACGGCGACCTGCAAGTCGTCGCCGAGGCCGCACGCCGCCGCCACCGAACCCAGGTTGATCGGGTCCAGCTCCCACACGTCGGCCAGGTCGACGATCAGCCGCAACGGCCGGACCCGGCGCACCGTGTGCACCAGGAGCTGCCGCAACTCCACCGCCGCGTCCGGCCCGACCGATCCGTGCGGCTGGATGACCACGCTGCCGTCGGGACTTGTGCTCACATCGAGTACCGAGTCACGCATCGGACTGCCTCTCGCTACCCAGCGTTCATCTGCCCGCCCACGATAGGTGTGACGGGGCGACACGTCGCCAACGGAACATGACCATCCGGTGAACAGATCAGCGGCACGGGCTCGAGCAACACATCGCCGGCCGGTGACCGGGGTACGGACCGGGGCGAGGGAACCGGGCCGGGATCACGACGGTGGCCGGGGCGACCGCCTGGACCGGCTCGCCGTTCGGGTGATCCGTATCAGCCGAACGGCCCTGTGCGGATCGGCGCCCGTTTGCTTGTCTCGATGGGCCTTCCGACGTGACGAAGTGGGTCCACTTGAACGCAGCACCCAGCCCCGGCCGCCATCGGCTCCATCCCCGCCGGCTCGTCAGGCACCGGAAGCGCCTACTCGGCGCGCTCGTCGTGACACTTTCAGTGATGCCGCTGGCGTTCGTCAACGGCAACGCCACCGCGGCCACCGCCCTCGCCCCGCAGCCGGGCAACTTCACCGGACACGGCTTCGACGCCTGCACCGCCCCGTCCAGCGACACCATGGCGGCCTGGCTGAAGTCGTCGCCGTACCGTGCCGTCGGCATCTACTTCGGCGGCGCCAACCGCGGCTGCACCCAGAAGAACCTCACCGCCGCGTGGGTCCGCGAGCAGGTCAACCGGGGCTGGCGGATGATCCCGCTCTACGTCGGCCCGCAGGCCAGCTGCACCAACGTGACGCGGAAGAACCTGATCGACGACACCAGGGCGGCCGCGCAGGGCCGCGCCACCGCCGACGACGCCGTGCGCCAGGCGAGCGCGCTCGGGCTCTCCAGGGAGAGCGTGCTGATCTACGACATGGAGGCGTACGACAGCAAGAACACCGCCTGCCGCGAGGGCGTGCTCGCGTTCATGAGCGCGTGGACCGGCCGGCTGCACGACCACGGCTACTTCTCCGGCTACTACAGCAGCGCGGCGTCCGGCATCGCCGACATGGTCGCGGTCCACGGCAAGCCGGGGTACGTGCGACCCGACTACATCGACTTCGCCCGCTGGGACCAGGTCGTCACGGTCTCCGACAAGGTCATCCCGGAGACGTACTGGCAGCCGCGACGCCGGATGAAGCAGTACCGTGGCGCCCACCAGGAGACCTGGGGCGGCGTCACGATCAACATCGACAACGACTACCTGGACGTCGCCCGGCTGCCGTCGGCCGGCCAGTCCGACTGGAACCGCAACGGCTGGCCGGACGTCCTCGCCCGGACCACGGCGACCGGCAACCTGTACGCCTACCCGGGCAACGGCGTCCACGTCTCCGAGGACTCCCGGACCAAGGTCGGCTCGTACGCCTCGGCGAACGCGCTGCTGCGGATGGACCTGAACCGGGACGGTCACGTCGATCTGATCGTCCGCAACCGGGCCGGCGCCGTGTACTTCCACCCCGGCCTGAGCAGCGGCAGGTTCGGCGCCCGCAAGCGGCTCTACAAGAACCTGAGCCACCTGCGGGAACTGACCGCGATCGGCGACCTCAACCGGGACGGCTACCCCGACATGCTGGCCGCGCAGACCAGCAACGGCAACGTCTACCTCTACCCGGGGAAGAAGGGCGCCAAGTTCGGCAAGCGCACGGCGATCGCCTACGGCGACTGGAACAACCGCAGCGAGTTCACCGGCGTCGGCGACTTCGACCGCGACGGTTTCCCGGACCTGCTCGTGAAGCTGAACAGCAACAACGGCCTCTACCTGTACCGCGGAAAGCAGGGCGGGTTACAGACCGCGCTGCGGATCGGCTCGGCCGCCGGGCTGCGTGACCTGTACGGCATCGGCGACTTCGACCGGGACGGCCACCCCGACGTGGCCGCCGTGCAGACGTCCACCGGCGACCTGCTGCTCCAGCGGGGCACCGGCACGGCGCTCACCGCCGGGCCGCGGCTGTCCACCGGGTACAAGGGCCGCTCACCCCTGTTCTGATACACCGCCGGCCTCCCCTTCGGCGGCCGGCGGTGTGTCCCACGAACGGACTCCCGTGACAGCTGAACCCGAACGGTCAGTAGCCCACGTCACGTCGCCGGAACCCGAGCACACCCGCCACGATCAGCACCGCCGCGACCGCGCCGACCACCACCGGTGGGCCGGCCGTCACCGGCTCCAACGGCGCCTGCGGCAGATGCGTGAACGGCGACAGCCGCAGCGCCCACTCCGGCAGCCCGAACGACGCGGCGAACAACTCCACCACCGCGCAGTAGCCGAGCACCGACCAGGCGGCCACGGCGGCCGCCCGCGCCACCCAGCCCAGACCGAACGCCGCCACCGCCACCACGGCCCACACCCCCGGCAGGTACACCAGCGCGGCCCCGGCCATCCGCGCCGCCTGGCCCGGGTCGCCGACGGTCAGCCCGTACGCCAGGCCCTCGAAGGTGCCGCCGGCCAGCAGCACCAGCGCGCTCCCGGCCAGCGCCACCCCGAGGTGGCCGCCCAGCCAGGCGACTCGGCTCGTGGCGGTGGCCAGGATCGGCTCGGCCCGCCCGGCCGTCTCCTCGGCCCGCGCCCGCAGCGCCGCCGACACCCCGGCCGCCGCCGCCAGCAGCGCGCTCAGGGTCACGGTGAGCGCCAGATAGGAGTCGACGACGTCCTGCGCGCCGCCCGGCAGGAACTCGGCGATCTCCGGATTGCCGGTCACCCACTGCTCGATGCTGTCGGCGATCGCCCCGTACGCCATCCCGAGCATCCCGACCCCGGCCGTCCAGCCGATGACCAGGCCCCGCTGCAGCCGCCAGGCCAGCCCGGACGGGGTGCCCAGCGCCCGCGAGGCGTGCGGGCGGCCGGGCCGCGACCGCAGCAGGCCGGCCCCGAAGTCGCGCCGGTCCAGCACCGCCAGGGCCGCCGCCACCACCACGACGGCCGCGGCCAGGGTGATCGCCAGCGGCCACCAGCGGTCCGCCCCGAACGGCATGGTCTGCTGGCCCCACCCGATCGGCGACGCCCACACCACCCCGGACCGCCCGGAATCACCGACCGCCCGCAGCGCCCACGCCGCGCCGATCAGCGTGCCGACCGCCGCGTAGACGCCGCGGGTGTGCTCGAAGATCTGCGCGGCCAGCACGGTCAGCGCCGCGAACAGCAGGCCCAGCGCGGCCGTCGCGGCGGCCACCAGCAACGACCCGGCCACCGGCAGACCGGTGCCGGCCAGCGCGGCGAACACCACCGCCCCGACGGCCAGGTCGGCGATCGCGGCCAGCCGCAGCGCCGCGAACACCGGGGCACGCCGGCTGATCGGGGTGGACCGCAGCAGCTCGGCGCGGCCGGCCTCCTCGTCGCCGCGGGTGTGCCGGCCGATCAGGAACATGTTCATCAGCGCGACCACGACGGCCGCGAACCCGAACATCTCGAAGACGATCTCGCCGCCGATGGAGGTGAGCAGCTCGGGCGGGCCGCTCATCGCGATCACCGCGGTGTTGGCGCCGACCGTCTCGCGCAGCCGGGCCAGGGCGGCCGGATCACCGTACAGATCCTGGCTCTGGGTCGACTGGACCAGGAACAGCAGGCCGGTGCCGGCGATCCACCACGGCAGCGTGGCCCGCTCCCGGCGCAGGCCGAAAGTGAGCAGTGGGGCGGGCATCGGCTCAGAACCAGCGCCGGCGCCGGTAGTGGCCGTGGTGCCGATAGTGCCCGTGATGCCGGTAGTGGCCGTGGTGTCGGTAGCCGCCCGGGTGGTGGTAGCCGTAACCCTGGCTGCGCTGGATCCGGTGGTTGACCTCCCGCAACAGCCCGTCGACGGCCGGGTTGTGCCGGCCGTGGGACATCCGCTGAAGCTTCGACGCGACCATCGAGAGCACGAACCGCTTGATGAAGCCGCTCACCGCACCCACTCCTCCGTGTGCCGGGCCGGCCGTTCCACCGGGCCTGTGCCTACCAGGGTAGGCCGCCGTCTCCAGGTCTCAGCTGTTCCGCCATCGGTATCGTGCGGCGCCTCTGGCGGTCCCCTGGCGCGGTGCCGTGGACCGGCCGGCCGCCGCGGACCGGCGTCAGAGCCGGTCGAGCTGCTCCTCCAGGTGGAAGACCTGGTCGAGCACGAGCATGCCCTGGTCGGGGCGGGCCTCGCCGAGCGACGGGAAGAACCCGGCCATCGCGGCCTGCCAGCGGGCGTTCACCTCGGTCCTGGCCATCGCCTCCTGGGCGGCCGCGAAGTCGTCGGTCTGCAGGACGCCGACGAGCAGGCCGTCCGGACGCAGGAAGAGCCGGTAGTCGCGCCAGCCGGTCGCGGCCAGCGCCCGCAGCATCTCCGGCCAGACCTCGGCGTGGGCGGCGCGGTACTCGTCGAGCTTCGCCGGGTCCACCTGCAGGGTGAAGCAGACGTGCGTCATCGGGGCCTCCCTCGGATCACGACTCGCCGCCATCATGGTCGCTCAGCAGGTGGAGTGGAACAGGCCTCCCACCGGCTGCGACCCGGCCAGCTCGTTGTAGATCCGGACCGCCTCGGTGGTCTCCGCCTCGTGCACGGTGACACCCCGGTCCCGCAGCGCCCGCAGGGTGGCCGGATCGATCTGGAGCACCAGGTCCATGCCGCGGGAGAGCACCACCGTGGTGGCGCCGTGCTCCAGCAGCTCCTCGACGTCGGCGGGCTGGATGCCGGGGCGGTGCCGGGTGCCGGTCTCGTTCCAGTCCCAGGGGCGGCCGCCGCCGGGCCATAGCTTGAAGTCCTTGCCGGGCGGCAGGCCCTCGACCGCCATCTCGCCCCACGACACCGATGTGATCCGCGGCGATCGCGCCATCGCTCCTCCTTGAGTCACCGGCCGACGATAGCCGTGCCGGTCCCCCGCGTGGGAGACAGCGAGGCCCGACCCGCTGATCCGGTCGCCCACGGATCGCTAACGTGGCCTGATGGCTCACCGGCTGGTGTTCGATCTGATGACGGCCGAGCGCTCGGTCCGTCGCTGGATCGACGCCCGGTGCGGTGACAGCGGCATCGGTGCGGCCGGCGCCGGGGTGCTGTTCCACCTGGCCGCCCACGGCGACGTGCTGCTCGGCGACGTGGGCGCCGCCCTGGGCGCGTCACCGTCCGGGATGAGCGGGCTGGCGAGCCGCCTGGAGAAGGGCGGCTTCGTGGTCAAGACGCCGGATCCCCGGGACGCGCGGGCGGTGCGGCTGACCCTCACCGAGCGGGGGCGGCGGGCGGTGGCCGCGGCCCGCGAGGTGGTGACCGAGCTGAACGCGGAGCTGGCCGGGGGTTTCACCGACGCCGAGCTGGACGTGGTGGCCCGCTGGCTGGGACGAACGACACAGCGCCTGACCTGAGCGGTACTTCCGCGGACACCCGGGGCATACCAAGGTGTGAATGGGTGCCCTGAGGTGAGGGAGTGCTGATGCGTCACAAAGTGGTAGTCGTGGGGGCCGGTTTCGGTGGCCTCTTCGCGATCAAGGCGCTCCGCCGGGCGGACGTCGACATCACCCTGATCAACGGTACGTCGTACCACCTCTTCCAGCCGCTGCTCTACCAGGTTGCCACCGGCATCCTGTCCGAGGGCGAGGTGGCCCCGCCGATCCGCGAGGTGCTGCGCCGCCAGCGCAATGTGGACGTCCGGCTCGGCTGGGTGCAGGACGTCGACGTCGAGGCGCGGGTGGTCTCGGTGGCCGGGCCGGGCATCGACTACACGGTGGAGTACGACACGCTGATCGTGGCGGCCGGCGCCTCCCAGTCGTATTTCGGCAACGACGAGTTCGCCGACGACGCGCCGGGCATGAAGAGCATCGACGACGCCCTGGAGCTGCGGGCCCGGATCTTCGGCGCCTTCGAGGTCGCCGACCTGCACACCGATCCGGAGACGATCGAGCGCTGGATGACGTTCGTGGTGGTCGGCGCGGGTCCCACGGGCACCGAGATGGCCGGGCAGATCGCCGAGCTGGCGCACCGCACGCTGCGCGGACAGTACCGGCACATCGACTCCCGCAAGGCGCGGATCCTGCTGGTCGACGCGGTCGGGGCGGTGCTGAGCACGTTCGGTGACCAACTGTCGAGCAAGGCCGAGGGTCAGCTCGCCCGGCTGGGCGTCGAGGCGCGGACGAACACGAAGGTGGTGGCGGTCGACCCGGCCGGCATCGAGGTGGAGTCCGGCGGGCGCCGCGAGCGGATCCCGGCGATGACGAAGGTGTGGGCGGCCGGGGTGGCGGCGCCCGCGCTGGCCGGGAAACTGGCCGTGGCGACCGGGGCGAGGACCGACCGGGCCGGCCGGATCCACGTCGAGCCGGACACCAGCCTGCCGGGCCACCCGGAGATCTTCGTGCTGGGCGACATGATGAACCTGGCCGGCGAGGACGGGAAGCCACTGCCCGGGGTGGCGCAGGTCGCCATCCAGAGCGGCCGGCACGCGGCCGGTCAGATCCGGCGCCGCCTGGCCGGGAAGCAGACCGGCCAGCCGTTCCGGTATTTCGACAAGGGCAGTCTGGCGACGATCTCCCGGTTCTCGGCGGTGGCGAGCATCGGAAAGTTGCGGCTGTCCGGCTTCCCGGCCTGGGTGGTGTGGGTGGCGGTGCACCTGTTCTACCTGGTCGGCTTCAAGAACCGGGTGACCGCGGTGATGCACTGGTTCGTCAGCTTCCTGGGGCGGGGCCGTTCGGAGCGGGTCGCCACCGAGCAGCAGGCGTTCGCCCGTCAGGCGATCCGGGCCTACGGCGATCCGTTCCGCCGGGCTGAAGAGGGCGGAGCCCAGGTCGGGTAGCGTGTAGCGGCCCGAGTAAGTCCTGAGGAAGGCTCACCATTGGTCCCGGTCACAGTGTCTACGCCCGTGGTGTCCCGAGTGCGGACGCTCGCGCCGGTCTTCCACGAGCTGACCCTGTTCCACGGCAGCATGGGCGCCGGCAAGTCGACGCTGGCGCTGCAGAACGCGTACAACCGGCGGCAGTCGGGCCGGCCCGGCATCCTGCTCACCAGCATGGACCGGGCCGGCGCCGGGGTGATGTCGTCACGGCTCGGGGTGGAGGCGGACGCCATCGAGGTCACCGACGGCACCGAGCTGACCGCGCTGATCGCCGGCGAGGTGCCGGCCGGCGGGTTCGTGATCGTCGACGAGGCCCAGTTCCTGCGGCCCGAGCAGGTGGAGCAGCTGGCCTGGGCGGTCGACGAGCTGTGTGTCGACGTGGACGCCTACGCGATCTCCACCGACTTCATGTCCCGGTTGTTCCCGGGCGCGCGGCGGCTGCTGGAGCTGGCCGACAACATCGTGTCGCTGCAGGTGGAGGTGACCTGCTGGTGCGGCCGTCCGGGCCGGCAGAACGCGCGGATCGAGGACGGCCGGGTGGCCCGGTCGGGCGCGCAGGTGGCGGTCGGTGACACGTCGGACGCGGCCGACGTGACGTACCGGGTGTTGTGCCGGCGGCACTGGCGCGACGGGATCGCCGGGCCGGACTCCCTGCCGGCAGCGCCCGGCTTCCCGCATCGGACGGACTGACCGGCGGTATCGAGCGGGCGCCGCGTCAGCAGCGCCCGGCTTCCCCCATCGGACGGACTGACCGGCGGTATCGAGCGGGCCCCGTGTCAGCAGCGCCCGGAGCCCCACGCCGTGCACGTGACGGTCCACTGGTCGGCGGTCAGCAGCGTGACCACGCCACCGGCGTCGTCGAGGATCCGGCGGCCGCCGCCGAGCGGGACGGTGATCGCCTCGCCCGCCGCGAGCACGGTGCGTTCCTCGAACCGGTGCGCCCACCACTTGCTCATGACCACGTGGCCGAACAGGTCGACCGCCTCGGTCCCGGTGTTGACCAGTTCGATCAGTTCCGGCCCGGTGGGTTTGACCCGCAGCCGGGCGCGCCCGGTGAGCGGGCTGCCGCACCCGGTCAGGCACGGGTAGATCATCCAGGCGCGGAGGTCGCCCTGTGGGTCGAAGAGGTAACCACCGTCGCCGTTGAAGTGCAGCGCCGGGATGATGTTGGCGAACACCGGGGCGGTCAGTCCCCAGTACTTGTGGGTGGCGGTGTCCCGGCCCCGGCCGATGTGCACGTAGACGGCGCCGCCGGCGGGCGCCACCGTGCCGGCGGCGAAGGTGTAGCGCCGCAGCCCGGAGTCGCGGATCCACCAGCCGCCGATCGGCACGTCCCGGGTGGAGGGGTTGCCGATCCGGACCCATTCGCCGTTGAGGTCGATGTCGTCGAGGCCGTCGGCGTCGCCGTTGACCCAGACGGTGAGGCCGCTGTCCTGGGCCGGGCCCACGCCGCAGGTGTCGGCGTCGTACAGCCGCCGGCGTTCGGTGGCCGCCTGCTGGGCCGCGTACTGGTAGTCGGCGTCCCAGGCCCACTCGTCGGAGAACGGCAGCCACAGGGCGTGGCCCTGGCGGATCAGCTCGTGGCCGAGGTCGCGCCACTGCCCGCCGATCCGTACGGCCACCGACCGCAGCGGACGGTCCCGGCTGCTGCTGGCCGGGTGCTGGGCGGTCATCCGTACCCGTCCGCCGCCGGCCGCGACGAGCTTCTCGAGGGCCGCCGTCGCGGTGAGGCTGTGGCATTCCCCGCGCCGGCGCTCCGGGCGCGGCGAGTAGACGGTCTGCTCCATCGCCTGCACGCCGATGATCCGCACCGACTCGGCGGCGGTGGTGCCGTCGCCGGCGAAGTCCACCTTGAGGGTGTCCCCGTCGGCGACCCAGACGACCCTGCCGGTCCAGACGGCGCAACGGGGGCTGCCGGCCGCCGGGCGGCAGGCGGCGGACACCGCGGCGGCCGGGGCGGCTGTACCGGCCGCGGCCAGGGTGGCGGCAGCGGCGAGAGCGGTGAGACGGCGCAGCATGCCGCGTCGATCGGACGCGGCCCCGGCCGGGTTGAGTGAAGCGGGCCGGCCGCTACCGTTCGCCGCCCGGGTCGCACCGCTACGGCGACCGTCAGCCGTCGCAGCCCACAGCGCACGGGTAGATCATCCAGGCGCGCAGGTCGCCCTGCTTGTCGAACAGGTAGCCGCCGTCGCCGACGCTGTGCTGGTCCGGGTCGGTGTTGGAGAAGATCGGTTTGGTGAGCCCCCAGTACTTGTGGGTGGCGGTCTCCTTGCCCTTGCCGACGTGCACGTAGACGTCGCCGCCGGCGGGCACGACGGTGCCGGCCGGGAAGGTGTAGCGGCGCAGCCCGGAGTCGCGCACCCACCAGCCGGCGATCGGCACGGCGGCGGCGGACGGGTTGTGCACCAGGAACCATTCACCGTTGAGGTTCGTGTCGTCGGCGCCGTCCGGGTCCGGGTTGACGGTCAGGGTGATGCCGCTGTCCTGTGCCGGGCCGGTGCCGCAACTGTCGGTGTCGTAGAGCTCGCGGCGCTCGGCGGCGGCCTGCCCGGCGGCGAGGTGGTAGGCGTCGTCCCAGGCCCACTCGCCGGGGAAGGGCAGCCAGAGCGCGTAGCCGCCGCGGATCATCTGCTCGCCGACGTCCTGCCAGACACCGTCGATCTTCACGGCGACCGAGCGCAGCGGCCGGTTCCCGTTCTTGCTGGAGGCCTTGAGCGAGGTGAGGCGCACCTTGTTGCCGCCGGCTTTGAGGATCTTCTCCAGCCGGGCGGTGGCGGCCAGCGCGTGACAGTCCCCCTTCCGGCGTTCCGGCCGGGGCGAGTAGCGGCTCTGCTCCATCGCCTGCATGCCGAGGATCCGCACCGAGACGAGTTTCCTGGTGCCGTCGCCGGCCAGATCGACGCGGAGGGTGTCGCCGTCGGGCGCCCAGTCCACCGTGCCGGTCCACAGTTGGCAGCGTGGGCTTCCGGGAATCGGCCGGCAGGCCGTGGTCGCGGCTTCGGCCGGGGCGGCGAGGCCGGTCAGGGACAGTGTGGCTGCGGTGGCCAGCGTGGCCAGGCGACGGAACATGACGCCTCAGATCGGCCCGCATCGACATCGGTTGAGGATTCGGCGCCGCTTCCTCCCGCGGCTCGACGGCGGCCCGGCCGGATCAGGGCTCACCGCGGGCGGCGCTCTTGAGAACCCGAAAACCACACACCATCTCCGGTACGCGTGACGCCGCCCCGGCACACTCCGCCCGTCCCGCCGAGCCGCGCGGCCGCCCGAGGTGCGCACGGCTCTGCCGCGGCCGCCGGGCTGACCTGCCCACTCACCGGGTCGCCCCGCGGGCGGACCGCCGCCCGCGGGACATCTCGATCAGCCGGCGGTCCAGAACAGGGCCCGGGCGTAGCCCGCGTACAGGCCCTTCGGGTGAGCCCGGAACAGCGGCTCGGTGCCGAACAGGACGGCGTTGCCGCCGCCGGCCGTGGCGCCGGAGATCACCGCCGCCTGGCCCGCGGCCTGGGCCGGGCCGTTGACGCCCGCCGAGGTGGGCAGCCAGTGGCCGGCGACCAGCGGGTCCGCGCCGTAGCGCTGTTCGACGGTGAAGCCGGTCCCGGTGAACCAGATCGGCGAGTAGACGAACGAGTGCGCCGGGGAGCCGGCGCCCACGACCGGGCCCTCATTGTTCACCGTGACCACGCCGTTGGCGTCGCCCCGGCCGGCGACCGCGGTGGCCGGCAGGACCTTGGCCGCCGCGTTGAAGGCCGCACCGGTGGCGCCCCGGGTGATCACGCCGCCGCCGCGGGCCAGGAACGCGTCGACCGTGGCACGGGCGGTGGCGTTCAGGGCCGTGTACGACAGCCCGGACGACACGATCAGCGTGTCCACTCCGGACAGGTCGAAGCCGGCGTTCAGGACCGCCGTCGACACGGTCTGGACGGTGAAGCCCATCTCCTTGAGGGCGAACAGCTCGTCCGCGGAGACGGCGCCGGCGATCACCGGCTGGTCGAGGACGTCGCCCTTCACCCCGCGCGGGGCGGCGGTGAAGCGTACCCCCAGGGTCTTGGCGAGAGCGGTGGCCTCGGGCCGCGCCTCGGCCGGGACCACGATCGTGCTCGCGTCCGTACGCCGCAGCTTGACACCCTGCGCGAGCAGCTCGTTGACCGCGCGCACGTCGTTGCCGTCGCGCAGCGACAGGGTGAGGTCACGCCCGCGCGGCGCGTCGACCGAGCCGGTGGGGGTGGCTCTGGTGACCGGCGACGTGCGCACGTGCGGCAGCGTGCGGGGGCTGGCGTCGACCCGCGCGCCCCACAGCAGGCCGTGACTCCAGCCGGAGATGTCGTACATCTGCGGCACCAGGTCGGAGATGTCCCGGCCGGCTTCCAGGAGCACGTTCGCGAGGCCGCGCTTCGGCTGGTGCATGTCGACGATGTAGGTGCCGTCCTGGTAGCGCTTCCCGTTCGCGGTGAAGTCGTGGCGGGCGCGGGTGACCCGGACGTCGTTGGCGATCAGGTGGTCGACCAGCCGCGCGGCCGCCGGGGTGCCCGCCGGGATGACGTAGGCGCGCGGGAACGTCGTCGAAAACCGGTCCTCGGGGCCGAAGCCGGGCACGAAACCGTCCGGGATCGTCGGCGACGGCTCGCCCGCCCAGCCGCGGCGGAACTGCTCGATCTGGTCGGCGAGCAGGGTGGCCCGGTTGGTGCCGGTGTAGGTGAGCGCCGCCTCGATGGTCGCGGCCGCCACGTCGGTGTTGATCCGGGCGCGGCGCCGCAGCTCCTCGACCGGCAGGTTGTTGTAGTCGGCGTTGTTGACGCGCAGCGGGATCTCCACGGTGTGCCCGATCGCGCCGTGGTACATGGCGTACATCGGGGTGAAGATGGGCGGCCAGTCGTCCCAGTCGCCGGGAGCGTAGTCCCGGAACGGGATGTCGGCGGCGGCCGTCTCCGGGAGGCCGAGCTGCTGGACGGCCTTCTCCATGCCGAGCGCGTTCGGCAGCGCGTGCTTGATGTACAGGTCGTACTCGTAGTTCTGCCCGTGCGGCGCGGTGGCCGGCTCGATCAGCGTGGTGCCGGTGTAGCCGTGCTCGTCGAGCATGACGAACGGCTGCGTCCCGATCACCACGTCCCGCACCGCCCGCGACTCCGGCTGGGTGCTGGTCGCGTGGTCCCGGTTGACGTCGAAGCCGGCGCCGTTGGCCCTGGTCCCGGCGACGCGGCCGTCCGGGTTGTTGGTGACGGTCAGGTAGACCCGGCTGTGCTCGAGGAAGTCCTTCGTCGCGGGGTCGGTGGCGGTGGCGAGGCGCTCGATGACGCGCAGCGCGCCGTCGGTGCCCTCCCACTCGTTGCCGTGGATGTTCGCGTTGATCCAGACCGGCGCCTTGTAACCGGCCCGGAGAGCACGATCCCGCTTCGCGGCGGCCGGATGGTCCTCGATCAGCTCACGCCAGTGGTCCTGCCGGGCCGTCTCCCCCGCCGACTCCGGCGCGGTCACCGTCACCAGGTAGAGGTCGCGGCCTCCGGCCGACTTCCCGATGATCTCCGCGGACACCCGGTCCGAGGCCTGCTGCAGCGCGTTCAGCTTCGGGGCGATCTCGTGGTACGGGACGAGCCCGAGCTTGATCGAGCGGTCCTCGGGATTCGCGGGCCACACCGGCAGGCTCGTCTGCCTCGGGTAACCCTTGCGTTTCCGGAGACTCCACGTGGACGCGGGCTCCTCCGCGGGCAACGTACGCGCCGACTGCGAGGCGATCGAGTCGACGGCGGCGACCTCGTTGCGTTCCGGCCCGTTGCCGAAGTCACGGGTCGAAGGGGTGTCGCCGGGTGCGCCCGCCTCCGCCGGCGCGGCGAGCAGGGCGGTGGCGAGTAACGCGGCGCCGAATCCGGTCAGGGTTCGTGACAAGTCCACAAAGCACCTCCGTTGGGATTCCCCGACCCTCCCCGGAGTGCCGCGGCATACGCAATGATCTATATGGCTGATTCGCCATACCGTTAGGGTCATCCTCCGCTTCCGATCATGATTCACGTTCTCGCCACGCACCTGTTGATCGGTCGCATCACGTCCCGGCGCATGTTGATCGGTCGCGCTCAGTGCACGGACACGTTGATCGGATCGTCACGCCGGTACATGACGCCGGCAGAGGAACAACACGTCGGCATCGGCCCGAAGATTCTCGCCGGCCGCGTGCCGAACCCGGTGTGTTGAGTTGGGGCGCGATCCGCACCCCAACTCAACACACCGGATCGCGGCCACACCGTGTGAAACTCGGGCACCATCCGCACCCCAACCCAACACACCGGGCCGCGGCCACACCGTGCGGAACTCGGGCACCATCCGCACCCCAACTCAACACACCGGGTCTGGGCCACGCCCGTGCGGAGCGGCCAGGGAGAGGGTGCGGCGGGCGTCGCGGATCACGGCCAGGTCGACCATGCGGCCGTGGGCGTCCAGGCACACCCCGCCGCCGGCCGCCTCGAAGCGGTCCACCAGATCGCGGGCGGTGGCGATCTCCTCGCCGGTGGGGGTGAACACCTCGTGCACGACGGGGATCTGCGCCGGATGGATGCAGGCACGCCCACGGAAGCCGAGCCGTTTGAGGGCGACCGTGGACCGGCGGAGGGCGTCCAGGTCACGGAAGTCGGTGGTGACCGCGGCCGCGGGCGGCTCGATCCCGGCGGCTGCCGAGGCGAGGACGACCGTCGACCGTACCGTCAGAAGCTCTTGATCTCCGGGGGTGATGCCGAGTTCGGCGCTGAGGTCGGTTTCGCCGATCTGCATCCGGGTGACGCGAGGAGCCGCCGCGATGGCTGTTGCCGCGAGGATCGCGCGCGGGGTCTCCAAGAGGGGTACGAGGCCGACCGCACCCGCCGGATCGTGCTCGTCGAGCAGCGCCGCCAGCGCGGTGACCTGCTCCAGGGAGGCCTTCGCCACGACCAGGCCGCGCAGTGCGGGGGCGATGACGGCGCGGGCGTCGCCGAGCCCGGCCGCCCCGGGGTTGACCCGCACCCAGACCGGCGCGGCGGCGGGCAGCCGCCGCAGCCATTCGGCGACGGTGTGGCGGGCCGATTCCTTCTCGGCGGGCGGGACCGCGTCCTCCAGGTCGGCGATCAGCGCGTCGGCGCCCCGGTCGAGGGCGGTGGCGAGCATCTTCGGCCGGTTGCCGGGCACGTACAGGAACGATCTCATCCGATGGCCGCCGCCCCGGACAGCAGCGCGCGGGCGATGACGACGCGCTGGATGTCGTTGGTGCCCTCGCCGATCATCATGAGCGGCGCGTCCCGGTAGAGGCGTTCCACCACGAACTCCTTGGAGTAGCCGTAGCCGCCGTGCACCTGCATCGAGTTCAGCGCGCAGAAGACGGCGGCCTCGGAGGCGAACGCCTTGGCCATGCCGGCCTCCATGTCGACGCGGTGGCCGCCGTCGGAGCGGGACGCGGCCCAGTAGACGAGCAGCCGGGCGGCCTGCACCTGGGCGGCCATCTCGGCGAGTTTCAGCTGGACCGCCTGGAAGTCGCCGATCGCCTTGCCGAACGCCTTGCGCTGCCCGGCGTACTTGAGCGCCTCGTCGTAGGCGGCCTGGGCGATGCCGAGGGCGCGGGCGGCCACGTTGATCCGGCCGGTCTCCAGGCCGGAGAGCACCTGCTGCATACCGCGGCCCTCGACGCCGCCGAGCAGCTGGGCCGCCGGGACCCGGACGTCCTCCAGCAGCACCTCGCACGACTCGGTGCCCCGGTAGCCGAGTTTCGGCAGGTCCCGTTCGACGGTGAAGCCGGGGGTGCCGGCCTCGACGAGGATCACCGACATGCCCTTGTGCGCGGGGGTCGCGGCCGGGTCGGTCTTGCAGAGGACGGGTAGCGGGTCGGCGTGCCGGGCGTTGGTGATCCAGGTCTTGCGGCCGTTGAGGACGTAGTGGTCGCCGTCGCGGACGGCCACCGTGGTGATGCCTTGCAGGTCGGTTCCGGCGTCCGGTTCGGTCAGGGCGATTCCGGTACGCCGCCGCCCGCCGGCCAGATCCGGCAGATATCTGGCCTTCTGGTCGCCGGTGCCGTGCCGGGCGATCAGCCAGCAGGACAGCGAGTGGCTGCCGAGGATCCCGGCGACGCCCATCCAGCCTTTGGCGATCTCCTCGAAGGTGAGGGCGAAACTGACCATGTCGGCGCCGAGCCCGCCGTACTCCTCGGGGACGGTGAGGCCGAACAGGCCCATCTCCCGCATGGTGTCGACGATCTCGGTGGGGTAGCGGCCGGACGCCTCCCACTCCTGCGCGACCGGCCGGATCTCGCGGTCGACGAAGTCGCGCAGCACGTCGCGGAACATCCGCTGCTCGTCGTTCAGGTCAAAGTCCATCGTCACTCCCTGTGAAGACGGGTGGTTCGGAGCCCTCGACGAGACGGACGGGCCGGTCGCATCGGGGATCGGGGATGCCGGTGAGGTGGGTGAGCACGATCGGGCCCTCGGTGAGGCGGACCCGCGCGAGCACGAATGGCTCGCCGGCACGGTGGACGACGGTGAAGCTGTCCACGGTTCCGGTGCCCGCCGCCTCCACTTCGGCCGGATGATCGCCGCCGCAGGTGACGCAGATCGGCCGCGGATAGTGCTGGTACGCCCCGCACGCCGGGCAGTGCTGGATCTTCACCGGTCCACCCCGAGGATCACCGTGGCGTGGCTGGAGAAGATGCCGCCGGTCCCGTGCGCGAGCGCCGTGGACGCCCCCGGAACCTGCCGGGCGCCGCATTCGCCGCGCAACTGGCGTACCGCCTCGACCAGCAGCAGGACGCCGAACTGGCCGGGATGGCAGTAGGCGAGGCCGCCGCCGGTGGTGTTGTGCGGTGTCGTGACGGCGAGCCCCTCACCGGGCGCCGCGAACCCGAGCGCTTCGAGGCCGAGCGGCACCGAGATCGTGAACGAGTCGTAGAGCTGCACCACGTCGATGTCGGCCGGGGTGAGCCCGGCCCGTGCGAAGGCGCGCCGGCCCGAGTCGATCGCGCCGGTGTGCAGCAGGTCGGGGGCGGTGGCCATGCCGGTGTGGGTCAGCGCCTCACCGTAGCCGAGCACTTCGACCGGCTGTTTCGGCAGGTCACGGGCGCGTTCCAGGGAGGTCAGGACGATCGCGCCGCCGCCGTCGGTGACCAGGCAGCAGTCCAGTCTGCCGAGCGGGCTGGAGATCGGGGGCGCGGCGAGGACCTCTTCGACGGTGAGGGCGCCTTTCCCGTACGTCCATGCCTTGGGGTTGATCTGGGCCCGCGCCCGCGCGGCGACCGCGACCGACGCGAGGTCCGCCCTGGTCAGGCCGTGAACGTGCAGGTAGCGCTGGGCGACCATGGCGTAGTAGGAGATCGGGTGGAGCGGGCGGTAGGGGGCTTCCCACTCGGCTTCCGGGGTGCCGTGGTCGTAGACGGCGTTCAGTGAGCGGCTGCGGGCGGACCGCTGGTCGCTGGCGTAGGAGACGACGACCGTGTCGCACTGTCCGGCGGCGATGGCCTGCGCGGCGCGGGCCACGTACATCTCGAAGACCGCTCCGCCGGCGAACGTCGAGTCGCACCAGGACGGCCGCACCCCCAGCCAGTCGGCGAGCTGGGTGGCGGAGAAGCGGGAGATGCCGTTGGTGGCGATGCCGTCCACGTCGGCGAGGGTGAGCCCAGCGTCGTCGAGCGCCCGGGTGACCGCCTGGGTCTGCAACTCCAGGATCGTCTTCCCGGTCGCGCCGAGGTCGCATTCGGCGGCACCGGCGATGGCGACGCCGGTCATTGGAGGGTCAGGGTGGCCGAGGCGGGGGCCACCGCGATCCGGCCGCCGTCGACGACCTCGACGCGCAGGTCCACCTCGATCGTGCCGGCTTCCTCGCGGACGACCGTGCCGACGCAGCGGATCGTCTCCCCGGCGAAGACCAGGCTTTTGAAGCGGAACGACAGGGCGGTGAGCACGGCGTCCGGGCCGAACCACTCGCGCAGCGCGACGGCGAGGTGGGCGCCGAACATCTGACCGTCCACGACCGGCTTGTCGAGGCCGCGTTCCCGCAGGTAGTCGGCGTCGTAGTGGAGTTTGTGCCAGTCCCAGGTGGCGCCGGCGTAGGCGATCATGTCGGGCGGTTCGATGGTGAACTCCCTAGCGAGAGACATGGATCAGCGTCTCCTCGTTGACGGCCAGTACGCGGCCGGCCTGATCGGTGTAGGTGGCGACCGAGGTGACCACGAGCATCGTCTTGCCGCCGCCGGTGACCCGCTCGGTCATGTCGGCCAGCTTCCAGCGGGCGGTGATCACGTCGTCCGGGCCGGCCGGGCGCTCAAACCGGTAGGAGTTCCCACCGCGGACCAGCCGGGTGCCGGGCACGTCCAGATGCCAGCCGTGGCCGGCGTAGCCGTCGGCGTCGCGGGGCAGGTTCGCGTACTGGTTGGTCTCGCAGATCAGCGTCGGCGGGGCCACGTCACCGGCCAGGTGCGCCGGATCGGTGTCGCCGGTGGCCAGCGCGAAGTAGCGGATCGCGGCCCGGCCCAGCGGCTCCGGCGCGGTGTAGACCCGTTCCTCCCCGATCCGCGCGGCCAGCTCCGGGGTCAGCAGCGTCACGACAGCACCGCCGTCGGCACCGTCTCCAGCAGGAACTCCGGTCGCAGCAGGGCCGAGCAGACGACCGACGTGACGACCGCGTTCGGGAAGTGCTCCGCCCGCAGGGCGGCCGTGCGCGGATAGTCGGCGACCGCCGCCGGGGTCAGGTATTCGACCAGGTGGACGACGTCGTCGCCGGTGGCGCCGGCCTCCGCCAGGACGGTCTCGACGCTCCGGTAGACGTGGCCGGCCTGGGCGGCCAGGTCCCCGGCGTGGACGGCCTGCTGGCTGACCGGGTCGAGCGCGCCGAACCCGGCCAGGTAGACGGTGCCGGCCGCCCGCACGGCCGGTTTGTAGGTGAGCGTGTCGTACCTGGACCAGCCGGGGTTCAGCGCGGTCAGCGGCGGGGTCGCGGCGATCGCGTCCAGCGAGACCCGGGCGCCCGGCTCGACCGGGACGTCGACGAGGATGCCGGCCGCGCCCGGATGGACCGGGCCGGAGCCGAGGATCTCCCGGCGCGGGCGCCCGCATCGGGGGTATTCGGCGCGGGTCGCCGTCGCCGTGTAGTCGACGGTCCGGACCAGTGCGCCGGTGTCCAGTCCGGACACGGCCAGCAGGGCGGCGATCCGTTCCAGGCACCAGCCGTACTGGTCACGGAAGTCGCCCTCGGTGGTGTGCACGCTCGGCAGATAGGTGACGCCGTCGGCCACCCGCATCACGTCGCCGCCGTCGGTGAGCAGTGCTCCGCCGCCGGGGTGCGTGACGACGGCCACGGCGTAGGGCGCGTCCGTGCCGACGATCGACTCGACCGGCACCCGCGACACCGGGACGCGGTGCTCGCCGAGCACGGCTTTCCGCGCGGCGCCGAGGGCCGCCGGGTCGGCCAGGGCGGCGGCGGTGACGTACTCGGTCACGTGGACCACGTCGCCGATTGGCACATCGAGGTGGTCGTAGCCGGGCACGGCCGGCAGGTACACGGTCAATGGAGACACCCTTCGATCCGGTCGAGCAGTTCCGTCACGCTCCCGGCGGCGGTCAGCGCGTCCGCGGCCGCGAACACCGCTTCCGCGCCGGGTCCGAGGTTCGCGGCGGCCTTGGTGCGCGCTCCCCCGCCGGTGGGCCGCTCCACCCGGGCGATCCGGCCGTCACCCTCGACGATGCCGGGCGCGGCGGCGGCGACCACGTCGGCGGCGCCGGCCCGCACGGTGATCCGGGCGGCCAGATCGAGGATGTCCGGCCGGTCCAGATCCTCGAACGTGTCCAGGTCCACCCAGCCGTCGACGATCATCGCGGCGACACACCAGTAGACGCTGAACCTGGCCTCGTAGGCGCTGCGCGGCCGCCGTTTCTCCAGGCCCCCGACGATCGGTACGGCGTCCGGGTGCAGTGTCACGGTCAGCGCCGACGGTGCCGCTCCGGTGAACTGCCCGGCCGCGTCGATCGAGGCGTGCGTCAACTGGCAGGCCGGATACGGCTTGATCCCGATCCGGGTCGTCTCCCACCGTCTCCCGAGATCACCGAGCAGGACGTGCGGGTCGGGATCGCGGGCGGTCATGGTCCGGAACAGGCCGTATTCGCCGTCGAGCGCTCCGGGCGGGCCGGTCGCCCCGGCGGCGGCGAGGCGGGCGGCGAGGATGCCGTTCGCGGCGGCGGTGCCCGGGTGCAGCTGTTTGGTGCCGGCCGGGCTGTGCAGGAACTCCAGCAGCCCGCTCGCCCCGCTCGCCGCGATCCCGACGGCGTGCGCCAGCCCCGTCGCGTCGAGGCCGATCAGTTTCCCGGCGGTGACGGCCGCGCCGACGACCCCGCACATCGAGGTGGCGTGCAGCCCGCGCGCGTGGAAGCCGTGCGGCGCCGCCGCCCCGAGCCGGCACACCACTTCCAGGCCCGCGACCAGCGCGGTGATCGTCTCGCTGCCGCCCGCCCCGGTCTGTTCTCCCACGGCGAGAGCCACCGGTACGGTCACCGCGCTCGCGTGCACCAGTCCGCCGGCGTGGGTGTCGTCGAAGTCCAGCGCGTGTACGGCGACGGCATTGCCGAACGCGGCCGCCACCGCGCCGGCCCGTTCGCCGCTGAACAGCCGTGCCTCGGGCGGGCCGCCGAGCCCGCGCGCGACGGTGAGCGCGGGTTCGGCGGCGCCGCGTCCGATGCCGGCGACGGCACAGCCGACCGCGTCGATCAGATGCTCCCGAGCCGCCCCGACGACCGGGCCGGGCAACCGGGTGAAGTCGAGGCGGGCGGCCCACCGCGCCAGCACCACCGCGGCGGGGCCGCCGGCCACCCGGGGCCCCTGTCCCGCAGGGCCGCCGCTCACTCGGGGTCCTTGCCCCGCGGGGCCGCTGCCCACTCGGGGTCCCTGCCGAACGCGCCGGCGGATCGGAGCTCGTCGAGGCGGGCGCCGGAGTAGCCGAGCAGTTCCGCCACGTACCCCAGGTCTTCTCCCCGGCGCGGAGCGCGGCGGTAGGCGGGCGGCGCGCCGCCCACCCGGACCGGTGACGCGACCTGGCGCACGGTGCCGTAGTGCGGATGCTCGGTCTCCACGACGAGCCCACGCGCCACGGTGTGCGGGTCACGCAGCGCGGCGGCCACGTCGTTGACCGGCCCGCACGGGATGCCCGCCGGTTCGAGCAGGGCCAGCCACTCGGCGGTGGCCCGGGTCGCGAAGATCTCCTCCAGCAGCGGGAGGAGCACGCCGGCGTGGGTGCGCCGGTCCGCGAAGGTGGCGAATCGCGGATCGCTCAGGGTGGGCACGCCGAGGACGGTGACGAGCCGCTGCCAGAACTTCTCCTTGGCGCAGCCGACCACGACCCAGCCGTCGGCGGACGGGAAGAGCTGGAACGGGACCAGGGACGGGTGGGCGGAGTAGCGGGTGCGGGCCGGTTCGAACCCGGCGTTGAGGTGCCAGGCCGCGGGGTAGGTGAGCATACCGACCGCGGTGTCGAAGAGGCTCAGGTCGCAGTCCATGCCGTGGCCGTCGCGGCGGGCCGCGTGGACTCCGGCCAGCAGGGCGATCGCGGCGACGAACCCGCCGGAGTAGTCGACGATGGACAGCCCGGACTTGGTGGGCGGCCCGCCCGGTTCGCCGGTCAGCTCCATCCAGCCGGCCAGGCCCTGGAGGATGTAGTCGTAGCCGGGCTGGGCGGCGCGCGGTCCGGTCATGCCGAACCCCGTCAGGGAGCAGCAGACGATGCTCGGGTTGACGTGTTTGAGCCGGTCGTAGGTGATGCCGATCTTCGCGGGCACGTCACCGCGGAGGTTGGAGTAGACGGCGTCGCAGTGGCGTACCAGGTCTTCGAAGACCTCGCGGCCGGCGGGGGACGCCAGGTCGAGCGAGAGCGAGCGTTTGCCGCGGTTGAACGTCTCGAAGAACAGCGAGTCCTCGCCGTGCTGGTAGGGCGGCACGTAGCGGCCGACGTCGCCGCCGGTGCCCGGTTCTTCGATCTTGATGACGTCGGCGCCCAGGTCGGCGAGGTGGACGGAGCCGAACGGGCCGGCGCCGTACTGTTCGACGGCGACGATGCGGATGTCCTCGAGCGGCCTCATCACATGCTCCCGACGAGTTCGAGCAGGCGGGTCTGGGCTTCCCGGACCTCGCCGGCGGGCAGCCCGTACGAGGGTGGGGAGAGTTTGATCGCGTCGGCCAGGCCGTCGTATTCGAGGATCCGGGCGGCACAGTGGGCCGGGGTCCCGGCGATGGTGAAGGCGTCGACCATCGCGTCGGGGATGAGGTCGCCGAGGGAGTCGGCGGGCCGACCGTCCCGGAGGGCGGCAGCGGCCGCCGCGCAGACGTCGGCGCCGAACATGCCGGCGTAGGAGCGGACCGACGCGTAGAAGCCGACGACGTTGGCTGCGCGACGGCGGGCCACGGCCGGATCGGGGTCGACCGAGCAGCAGGCGGCGGCGACCACGTCGAACGGCCGGGCGGGGCGGCGCGCGAATCCGGAACGCAGTGCGGGGAGGATGCGTTCGCGCAGTTCGGCGGGCGGGCACAGCTCGTGGGCGAGCCAGCCGTCGGCGACCTCCCCGGCGAGGGCGACCATGGCCGGGCCGACCCCGGCCAGGTAGACCGGAAGGTGCGGGCGGACCGGCGGGTACGGCCTGTGCCACCCGCGGACCCGGATGGCGCGCACACCCTTGTGGACGATCGGGTCGCCTCCGGCGAGGACGGCGCGGACGATGGTGACGGTGTCGCGCAGCCGGGGCAGCGGCCGGTCGAAGGGGACGCCGTGCCAGTCCTGGTTGAGCCGGGCCACGCCGGTGCCGAGCCCGAGACGGAACCGGCCTTCGGACAGTTCGTCGAGGTCGGCGGCGGCGAGGGCGGTGAGCATGGCACTTCGGGCGAAGGCGAGCGCGATGCCCGTACCGATGCCGACGCGGCCTTGGCCGCCCGCTTCCCTGCCGGTGCCGGCGGCGAGAGCGGAGGCGGTGACGAAGGCGCTGCGGTGCAGTTCGGGGGCCCAGACGACGCCGGCGCCGGCGGTCTCGGCGGCGCGGGCGGCGCTGACCAGCTCGGCCATCGTCTCGCCCCAGGGCTGCACGTCGAGTCTCATGAAGCGGGCCCGTGGCCGCGCTTGTAGGTGAGCATGGTGCGGGTCCAGGTGATGACGTCGGTGCCGTCCTGGTTGAAGCCGGTGGTGAAGACCTTGACGATGCCCGCGTACGGCCGCGACCTGGACTCACGCAGTTCGAGGACGGTGGACTTGGCGTAGATGGTGTCGCCGACGAAGACCGGGTGGGGCATGACGATCCGCTCCCAGCCCAGGTTGGCGAAGGCGTGCTGGCTCACGTCGGGCACCGACAGCCCGGTCACGATGGCCACCGTGAGGGTGGAGTTGACCAGCAACTTCTTGTACGGCGTACGCGCAGCGTAGTCGGCGTTGAAGTGGCTCTGGTTGGTGTTGAGCGTCAGGAGCGTGAACCACGTGTTGTCCGCTTCGGAGATGGTGCGGCCGAACGGATGGCGGTACGTGTCGCCGACGGTGAAGTCTTCGTAATAGCGGCCGAGCATGCGGCGAAGCTAGCACTTGTTTCGCACAGTGGAAAGGTGTTTCCATCTACGCCATGCTCGAAGCGTTCCTCTACCTGCACATCGTGCTCATGGTCTTCTGGCTCGGCGGGGACCTGGGAGTCTTCTACTCCAGCCGGTACGTGATCGACTCCTCGCTGACCCCGGCCGCCCGGCTCACCGCCTTGAAGATCATGCTGGGGCTGGACCTCGGGCCGAAGATCTGCCTCATCCTCTTCCTGCCCAGCGGCCTCACCCTGATCTCCCTGGACGCGCACGGTGGCGAACTGTGGGGCGTGCGGCTGCTGCCGTGGTGGCTGCTCGTACCGGTCTGGGTCGGCTCGTTCGTCTGGGTCCGGCTGATGTGGACCGACCACCACGAACCGGGAAAGCACGCAGCCGTGAAGCGGATCGACTGGGCGATCCGCGTCGCCGTGGTGACCGGCATGTTCGGCGCGGGCGTCTTCACGCTGGTGGCCGCCGAGCCGTTCGGCGTCACGACGAACCCGAAGTGGCTGGGCGGCAAGGTCATCCTCTACGCCCTGGCGATCGCGGCGGGGCTGGGCATCCGCCGGCAGCTCAGACCGTTCGGCCCGGCCTTCTTCGGGCACGTCATGGCGGGTACGGCCGGCGACGCGGACGAGGCAACCGTCAAGCGCAGTGTCAACGGCTGCCTCCCGTACGTCTGGGTGATCTGGGGTTCGGTGCTGCTGGCCGGCCTCCTCGGCGTGGCCAAGCCGCTGGCGAACCTCTAGCCCTGAGGGCGGTACCCCAACTGCGCGGAGATCCGGGACGCGGAGGTGAGCAGGTCGGCGACGGCCTCCTCGGTGTCCGGCTTGAACCGCAGCGCCGGCCCGGCCAGGCTGATCACGGCCACCACCCGGGCGTCGTGGTCGAAGACCGGCGCGGCGACGGACGCGGCCCCGGCCTGGCGCTCGCCGAGCGAGGTCGCGTATCCCCGCTTGCGGACCACGGCCAGGTCCTTGCGCAGCTTGGCCGGATCGGTGATGGTCTTGTCGGTGACCGCCTCGAGCGGATGCCGGGACAGGTAGGCCTCCACCTCGAAGTCCGGCAGGAACGCCAGGAACGCCTTGGACGAGGCGCCGGCGTTGAGCGGGAACGGGATGCCGAGGCTCACCTCGAGGCGCAGTTCCTGGTCGGGGACGACCTGGTCGACGTAGAGCCGGGTGTCGCCG
This sequence comes from Actinoplanes sp. NPDC049802, assembly GCF_040656595.1. Classification (NCBI taxonomy): domain Bacteria; kingdom Bacillati; phylum Actinomycetota; class Actinomycetes; order Micromonosporales; family Micromonosporaceae; genus Actinoplanes; species Actinoplanes sp. NPDC049802. The sequence continues at coordinate 85,771 of NZ_JBFAMR010000024.1, read as the reverse complement.
CGGCGCAGCGACAGGGTGGCGGTCTCGTGGGTGCGCGCGGACAGGTGCTTGAGCTCGGGCGCGGCCATCGCGCGGACGTCGGTGCGGGCCAGGTACGCCCGGCCGAGGGCGACGGCGGCATGGCCCAGCGCGTACCGCCGGGTGGCCGGGTCGACGGTGATCAGCTCGCGGCTGCGCAGCGCGGTGAGGATGCGGTGGACGGCCGCCTTGGTGAGGCCGAGCGCGGTGGCGATCTCGGTGACGCCGAGATCGGGCTGGTCGGCGCGGCCGAAGTAGAGGAGCACGTCCATCGCGCGCTCCACGGCGGCGATGGAACGGGACTGGCCTTCGTCCTCACTGACTGCCACTGCGAAAACCCCCACGGAACAGGTACGGAACAGACTTCGCCGAACTCTAGCCTGCCATTTCGCGGTGCGAAACGCCGTACCGTTCCGCGGTTGACACGGCTTGCGAGCGTCGTTACGTTCAGCGTAACGACGTTTCCTAGAGCGAAACAGTCCGCAGGAACGGAGCGTACGAGTGCCGGTCGACAGCACGACCTTCCGATCCGTGCTCGGACAGTGGCCGAGCGGCGTCTGCGTGGTCACCACCGTCGGCCCGCACGGGGTGCACGGGATGACCGCCAGCTCATTCTCCTCCGTCAGCCTCGAACCGCCGCTCGTGTCGGTCTGCCTCGGCAACCATCTGCCCAGCCGGGCACTGCTGGGCGAGGCGGGCAAGTTCGCCATCAGCTTCCTCGGCAAGGACCAGGCGCACATCGGCCGCCGGTTCGCCGGGCAGGAACCCGACGTCAAGAACCGGTTCGCCGGACTCGACTGGACCACCACGCCGAACGGGTGCCCGGTGCTCAGCGACGCGATCGCGTGGCTGGACTGCACGGTGGCCCATGCCTACCCGGGCGGCGACCACACCATCTTCGTCGGCGCGGTCACCGACGCGGCGCTGCCCCGGGTCACCTCGCCGCTGCTGTTCCACTCCCGCAACTGGGGCCAGATCGCCGACCCGCTGCCGCCGGCGGTGAACCTCACCGTCGACGTGGCCGCCGACGACCCGCTCGCCGGCGCGCTGCGGCGGGCCGGCGCGCGGGTCCGCGGCGACGGGCACTGCTTCGAGTTCTCCGCCGACGCCCCGCCCGCACCGGCGGCCATCCGGGCCGCCAAGAAGTCCGGCGCCACCGTCATCGGATACGTTCCCGACGCCTTCGACCCGGACCGGGAGGACGAGGTCCTGGCAGGTGTCTCCGCCCTCACCGCCCTCGGCTGCGACGAGATCGGCTGCGCCGAGTCGCTCGTCGCCCCGGCGTCGCCGTTGCAGGTCCGCCGGGTGCTGCAGGACGCCGTGGCCCGGGCCCGGCCGGCCGTGCTGCGGGTGCGCCTGTCCGGCGACAACCGCCTCGCCCTGGTCAACGCGCTGGTCGCGATGAAGAGCGGGGTCTCGCACTTCGACGTCGTCGCCCCCGGCTCCGGCTCCTCCGGGCTGCCGCTCGGCGACCTGCTCCACCTGTCCCGCCAACTCGAGGTCGCCGGCCCGCCCGACCTCGCCCAGATCAGGGAGTGACACGATGGCCGACCGACTCATCGGCGAGAAGCTCGTCGACGACATGACCGTCGAGGAGAAGGCCCGGGCCGCCCTCGTCGAACAGGTTCTTCCGGCGCTACGGGCCAAGGCCGGCCGGGCCGACGCCGACGGCGCCTTCCCGCGCGAGCACATCGGCCTGCTGCGGGACGCCGGCCTGATGGGTCTCATCGTCCCCGAGGAGTACGGCGGGCTCGGCGGCACCCTGCGCGACCTGGCCGCCGCCACCTACGCGATGGGCAGCGCCTGCCCGTCCACCGCGCTGGCCTTCTTCTTCCACAACACGTCGGCGTCGCGCGGGCTGCTGCCGCTGGAGGCGATCGAGTCCGGGCTCCTCGACGACGACGACGTCCCGGCGGTGCGGGCGTTCGCCGAGAAGGTGCTGCGGCTGATGTCCGGCGGCAGCTGGCTCGCCAACTTCGCCAGCGAGTCGGTCAAGTCCAGCGGCGCCAACATCGCGATCGCCACCACCGCGGTCGCCGCCGACCGGGACGGCGTCCAGGGCTGGGAACTGACCGGCGAGAAATCGTTCGGCTGCGCCACCGGCATCGCCGACCATTACCTGGTCACCGCCCGGCTCGACGGCTACGAGACGGCCGACGGGCTGGTCATGTTCCTGGTGCCGCGCGACGCCGGCGGGGTGTCCGAGCGGCCGTTCTGGGACGGGCTCGGCATGCGCGGCAGCGCCAACCACGGCATCCGGCTCGACCGCGTGTTCATCCCACGGGAGGACGCGCTGACCGTACCGGGCGCGTTCGTGAAGATGTTGCAGTGCAGCCGGGGCAGCTTCGTCGGCAACCAGCTCGCCATCACGGCCGTCTACGTCGGCGCGGCGCAGGGCGTCTACGACGACACGCTGGAGCGGCTGACCCGCAAGACGTTCGCCGACACCGGCCGCCCGATCGCCGAGTCACCCATGCACCAGGTGATCATCGGCGACATGACCGAGAACCTGGAGCGGGCGTACCTGTGGCTGCGCCGCCAACTGCTGCTCGAGACGTGCGAGCCGCCGATCGCCACCAAATCCGAGGTGTACGCGCAGTGGCGCATCGCCAAGGGCAGCATCTGCCAGGCCGCGTTCGACGTGGCACTCGGCGCCCTCAAGGCGTCCGGCACCTCCAACGCGACGATGAACGGCACCGTCGGCCGGGCACTGCGTGACCTGGCGATGGGCCTGGTCATGACGTTCCCGCCGGAGCGCGGCCGGCTGGAGGCCGCGTCGGTGATCACCAGCAACCGCGCCAACGACCTCTTCGCGAGCGTGGCTGAATGACCAGAAGCCTCATCAACGGTACGTGGAAAGCGTGCGCCACCCCGGTAGGAGTGGATCTGGAGAACCCGGCCACCGGTGAGGTCCTCGGCCCGGCCCTCGGCGCGTCGCCGGCGGAGGTCGAGGACGCGCTCGCGGCAGCCGGCGCCCTGGGCGCCTGGGATGCGCCGCCCTCCTCCCGGGCAGACATTCTGGACACCGTCGCCGCCGCGGTCGGCGCCGCCGCACCGGAGATCGTCGCACTGGAGTCGAGGGCCACCGGCGTCCCGATCCGGCAGACCACACCACTCGGGATGATCCTGGCCGGCGCGTTCGCGCTGGCCGCCGGCCGGCTCCGGGCCGGGCTACTGACCTCGACGGCGACCCGCGACGACGGCCGCGAGGTGCTGGTCGAACGGCTCCCGTGGGGTCCGGCCGCCTGCCTCGTGCCGTGGAACGCGCCCGCCCCGATGGCCGCGCACAAGGTCGCCAGCGCGCTGGCCGCCGGCTGCCCGGCCATCCTGAAACCCAGCGAGTACGCGCCGTACGGCACCGAGCGGCTGGCCGAGGCGATCGACACGGCGCTGCGCGCGGCCGGCGCCCCGCCCGCACTGTTCCAGCTGCTGCACGGTGGCGCCGAGGTGGGCGCGGCCATCGTGTCGGATCAGCGGATCCGGGCCGTCTCGTTCACCGGCGGGCTCGGCGGCGGCCGGGCGGTCGCGGCCGCCTGCGCCTACGACATCAAGCCGGTGCAACTGGAACTGGGCGGCAACAACGCGCTGATCGCCCTGCCGGACGCCGACGAGGACGCGGTGGCCCGGGCCGCCGCCGACCTGCTCACCACCCTGAACGGGCAGTGGTGCCGGGCGCTGGGTCGGTTGATCGTCCCGGCCGGCCGGGAGGTGGCCGTCACCGAGGCGGTGCTGCGACGGGTGGAGAGTCTGCGGGCCGGCGACCCCGCCGACGAGGCCACCGACTACGGGCCGCTGATCCATTCCGGACATCGGGCCGCCGTGGTCAAGGCCCGCGACGATCTGGGCGGCACGCTGTACGAAGCCGCCCTCACCGGTCCCGGCAACACCCTGGCGCCCTCGCTGGTCGTCGGCGCCGACCCGGCACGCACCACCGACGAGATCTTCGGGCCGGTCGCGGCGGTGCACGGGTACACGACGGTCGACGAGGCCGTGGCGCTGGCCAACGGCACCCGGTACGGCCTGGAGGGCTACGTCTTCGGGGCCGACGAGCAGGCGGCTCTCGCCGTCGCCAGACGGGTCCGGGCCGGCGAGGTCAAGGTCAACGGCTCGTCGATCATGAGCCTGCACCTGTTCACCCCGCGCCCGGCCTGGGGGATCTCCGGCTACTCGGAGGAGGGCACCGCCGAGACGCTGCTGTTCTTCACCAACCCGCGGGTGGTCGGTGTGGAGAACGGCTTCGCCCTGCACAGCCGCTCATGAGTGGCTGTCCTCTCGCACGGCCGCTTCGGGCCGACCGTGCCGGGCGTCTCGCACGGACGCTTCGGGCCGACCGTGCCGGGTGTTTCTCGCGCCGGGCGAGGAAGATCCAATCATGACTGCCTCCGCGCTGCGCGCCATTCTCGCCTCCGGCCGGGTCACCCACGTGCCCGGCGTCTACGACCCGGTGACCGCCGCCCTCGCCGTGGCGGCCGGCCACCGGGCCGTGCACCTGTCCGGCGCGGCCGTCTCCGCGACCATGCTGGGCCGGCCCGACCTCGGGTTCGTGCACGCCACCCAGATCGCCGACCGGGCGTCCACCCTGGTCCCGGCCCTGGACGGCATCCCGCTGATCGCCGACGCCGACACCGGGTACGGCAACCCGCTGCACGCCGTGTGGACCGCGCTCGCCTACTCCCGCGCCGGGATCGCCGGCCTGCACCTGGAGGACCAGGTCAGCCCGAAACGGTGCGGGCACCTCGCCGGCAAGGAGGTCATCGGAATCGGCGAGGCGGCCGCGAAGATCACCGCCCTGGCCGATCAGGCGCCACAGATGGTGGTGATCGCCCGCACCGACGCGTACTCGATCCTGGGCCTCGACGAGACGATCGTGCGCTGCCGGGCGTACGCCGAGGCGGGCGCCGACGCGGTGTTCCCCGAAGGCGTGGACACCCTGGAGGAACTCACCCGGATCAGCGCCGCGATCCCCGGCGTGCCGATCGTCGTCAACCGCAGTGAGGCCGGCGGCGAACGTCCCGCCCTGACCGACGCCGAGCTCGCCGCCGCCGGTGTCCGTATCGTCCTGCACCCGGTGGCCGCGCTGCTCGCCGCCATGCGCGCGGCGTCGCTGGCCTACCGTGCCATCGCCGACCGCGGCACCGCCGAACCGGTCGACCGGATGCCGTGGGCCGCGTTCACCGCCCTGATCGGCCAGGACGAGGCCCTCGACCTCGACGCCCGCTACGTACCGAAAGGTCTGCAGACGTGAACCGCATCCTGGTCGCCGGAGCCGGACCGGTGGGGCTCACCGCGGCGCTGGCCCTGGCGCGGCGCGGCTTCGCCGTGACCGTGTGCGAGTCCGGCGACGCGCTGGCCGCCGAGTCCCGCGCGTCCACCTTCCACCCGCCCACCCTGGAGATGCTCGACGACCTCGGCGTCGGCGGGGAGTTGCACGAGCGGGGGCTGCGGTCGCCCACGTTCGCGTACCGGGACCGGAACGAGGGACTGGTCGCCATGCTGGACCTCGCGGTCCTCGGCGGCGACACCCGCTTTCCGTACCGGTTGCAGTGCGAGCAGTCGAAACTCACGCCGATCCTGCTCGATCACCTGCTGCGCCACGACGGCTGCGGGATCGAGTTCGGTTTCCACGTGGCCGGGGTGACGCAGGACGGCGGCGTCACGGTCACCGCCGCCGACGGCCGCACCGCCCACGGCGACTGGCTGATCGGAGCGGACGGCGCGCACTCGTCGACGCGGCGGGCCACCGGCGTCACCTTCGACGGCATCACCTACCCCGAACGGTTCCTCGTCGCCTCGGCCGACGAGGAACTGACCGAATGGCTCGACGGCCTGGCCGCCGTCAACTACGTGTTCGACCCGGTCGAGTGGTGTGTGCTGCTGCGGACCCCCGACCACTGGCGGGTGCTGCTGCCCACCCCCGCCGAGACCCCCGACGAGCAGGAGTACGAGCGTCTCGGCGCCCGGCTGCGCGGCGTCCACGATCCGGGCCGCCCGTGGCGGGTCGCGCACGCCAGCATGTACCGCGTCCACCAGCGGGTCGCCACGTCCTTCCGCACCGGCCGGGTCCTGCTGGCCGGCGACGCGGCCCACGTCAACAACCCGCTCGGCGGCCTCGGCATGAACTCCGGCATCCACGACGCCGTCGCCTACGCCGCGGCGATCGCGACCGGCGACGACGCGGCGATCTGGGCGGCCGCCAGCGACCGCCGGCGCATCGCCCTGGAATACGTGCAGAGCGTCTCCCACCAGAACTACGAACGCCTCCGCGCCACCGACCCCGACGCCCGCACCGCCCACCTCGACAGTCTGCGCGCCATCGCCGCCGACCCGGCCCGCGCCCGCGAATCCCTGCTGCGCAGCTCCATGATCGCCTCCCTCCGCCCGGTCGCCGCATGACCGCCCCCACCCGCCGTCACCCCACGGCCGCCTCCGCCGTGGGACTCACCCGGCCGCGCGCCCACACGCCGGGCGGGTTCCCTCCGACCGCGGCCAACAGCCGCCGGGCCCGCGCCGAACCGGCGCCCGGGACCCGCCACGGAATCTCGGCTGCCGGGCGCGCGGGTGTCGTGCCGGGGCTGGGTGTGCCGGGATGAGCGCGCCGATCGGGGCGGGGACGATCGCCCGGGAGAATCCCGCCCGTACCACGGAGATCGTCGGGGTGGTGGCTGAGACGGCGCCGGAAGCGGTCGACACGATCGTCCGCGAAGCGGACGCCGACCGGCGGAGGTGGGCGGCGCGGGAGCTGCCGGACCGGCTCGCCGCGCTGGCGCGCGCCGCCACCGCGATCGAGGAGGCGATGCCCGAGCTGGCCGTTCTTCTCGCGCGCGAGTCCGGCAAGGTGGCCGGCGACTGCCGCGGCGAGCTGGGCTTCGCGGTCCGCTATCTGCGGTGGGTGGTCGAGCAGGCCCCTTCGGCGTACGCGGACCGCACGGTCGACGACGATCTCGGCCGGATCGTCGAACAGCGCAAGCCCTACGGGGTGGTGGCCGCCGTCACGCCGTGGAACGCGCCGATCATCCTGGCCATGCTGAAGATCGCGCCCGCGCTGGCCGCCGGGAACGCGGTCGTCGTCAAACCGTCCCCGCTCGCGCCGCTGACGATCTCCCGGGTGGTGGCGCTCTTCGACGCGCCGGTCCGGGTGGTCCACGGTGGATCGGCGACCGGGGCCGCGCTGGTCGGGCACGAACTGGTCCGGAAGGTGGCGTTCACCGGCGGCGCGGCCGGTGGCCGGGCGGTGGCGGCGCTGGCCGGTGACCGGCTCACCCCGAGCGTCCTGGAACTCGGCGGCAACGATCCGGCCGTCTTCCTCGACGACGCGCCGTTCACCGGCGACGCCATGGACCGCCTCGTCATGGCGAGCTTCGCCACCAGCGGGCAGGTGTGCATGGCGGCGAAGCGCCTCTACGTGCCGTCCGCCCGCCTGGACGAGTTCGTCGAGGCCTACCTGGCCGCCGCGGACCGGGTGCTGGTCACCGGCGACCCGCTCGCGGACGGCGTCACCATGGGCCCGCTCATCTCGGCGTCCGCTCAGCGGGCCGCTCTCGCCTTGCGGGGCGAAGGCGCAGCACGACGGGCGGGTTCGGCGCCCAGAAGCGGATCGGCGCCCAGCCCGGAAACGAGTTCCGTTTCCGGGAGTGGCCGACCGGCCGAACCGGGGACGGGTTTCGTTTCCGGGAAGGCCGCGGGTGGGGTCGTGCACGATCTCGGGCGGTTCGAGGCCGACCCGGACATCGGATACTTCGTGCGGCCCGCGCTCGTCGTCGACCCGGATCCGGCGTCGCCGCTGGTCGTCACGGAGCAGTTCGCGCCGGTGGTTCCGGTCCTCGGCTACTGCGACGAGGAGTCGGTGCTGGCCGCCGCGAACGCCGGGGAACTGGGACTCGGCGCCTCGGTGTGGAGCGCCGACGAGGAGCGGGCGTTCGCGTTCGCCCGGCGCTTCGAGGCCGGTTTCACGTTCGTCAACACGCACAACCGGACCGGCATGAGCCTGCGCGCCCCGTTCGGCGGCGTGAAGCGCTCCGGCTGGGGCCGGGAATACGCCCACGAGGGCCTCGCCGAATACGTCCAGACCTGCGTCATCCACGCCCCCGCCGCGTTCCGGCCGGGCGCTGTGGCGACGACGGCCGGGCCGTCGGCGTACCCCGCGGGTTAGGCCCTGTCCCGCGGCTCAGGCCACAGCCCCGCGTGATCCGCGGGACAGGGCTCCAGACGCCGCGAACCGTGGCCGTGTGCCGGGCGCCGAAGAGAGGGCGGTCGCCGGGCGCCGTCACGGTTCGCGGTCCGGACACCGGCTCGGCGGGTCACGTCGGTCCCACCCGCCGGGCCGGCCATCCGGCCGAACTCGGGAGCGGGCCTGCCCGGATCCTGTCCGGCTGGTCGTGGGCGCTGTGACAGCACCCACGACCAGCCCAAGAAGCTCGGCCACAGCGCATCGCCACCTGACTCCGGGCGCGCCTTGGTGAGACACGGGGCGGCCGGTGCGGGACCACCGGGTCGGCCCGGCGGGCGCGCTGCGGCCCGGTGTGGCAGGTGGCCGCGTGGCACGGCGGGACGGGCGGATTCGACGGGGACGGTCCGCCGCGTACGAGATCAGGGGGTGTAGTCGACGACGGCGCGTGCGGTCAGCAGGGGGCGCAACCACGCGCCCAGCTCGAGATGCGCCGGATGGGCCTGATATGCCCGCAGATCGTCGACGTCTCGGTGGGTGGTGCGCAGGCACAGGTCCCAGGAGACTTCGGTGCGGAGTTCGTCGACGTGTGCCTCAAGGGAACGGATCTCGGGAACGGCATCGAAGAGTTCTTCCAGACGCAACTTGGCCTTGGCAGCATCTTCGGCATCGGCAAACCTCATCAGTACGACGTGCACCAGCACCGCGCGCCCCCAAAATATCTTTGTCATCAAGAGAAACCCTGTTGCGAAAGTGGCACCCGAGTGTAGTTTTGGGAAACGCCGTTTCGCTAGGGGGAACCGGATGTCCGGTGCAGTTCGCGTCGCCGCCGCCCAGATCGAAGCCGGTCAGGATGTCGCGGCAAATCTCGCCGCCTGCCTGCGCGTCATCGACGCCGCGGCCGAGCAGCGGGCGCAGCTCGTGGTCCTGCCCGAGTTCTGCAACCACCTGTCCTGGTATGCGTCTCGCGCCGAGGCGTACGAGCGGGCGACGCGGCCGGGGGACGGATTCCTGACCGCCATCGCCGAGCGGGCTCGCCGGCACGGGATCTGGATAAAGATCAACGTCACGCACGCGCACCCGGACGGGACCACCGGCGGCACGAACCTCCTGTTCGATCCGCGCGGCGAGGTGGCCGGCACCTGTGACAAGCAGACCCTGATGGGCGCGGAGAACGACTTCCTGGAGCCGGGCGGCACGGTCGGGCCGGTGCTGGACACACCGCTCGGACGGCTCGGGATGTATGCCTGCATGGAGGGCGTCATCACCGAGGTGGCCCGCGGGCTGGCGCTGCGTGGCGCGCAGGTGCTGCTCAACAGCCTGAACAGCTTCGCGCTGGACGAGGCCGACCTGCACATCCCGGTGCGCGCCGCGGAGAACAAGGTGTGGGTGGTGGCCGCCAACAAGGTCGGCCCGCTGCTGCCGCGTGACGAGTTGCCGGCCATCGCCGAGCGTCTCGGGGTGCCGCCGGAGTGGCTGCACGGTGCCGGCGAGTCGCAGATCGTCGCTCCGGACGGCACCGTCGTCGCGAAGGCGCCGCGCACCGGTGAGGCCGTGGTGGTCGCGGACATCGACCCCGCCCTGGCCGACGACAAACGGCGGCCGGACGGCACGGACATCTTCGCCACCCGGCGACCCGAGCTGTACGGGGCGATCGCCGAGCCGCCGGCCGGGCGCCGCCGGCCGCCCGGGGCGCCCGTGCTGAAGAGCGCGGTGGTTCGCGATCCGGCGCTGCTGCGCGACGCCGTCGACAAGGGCGCGCTGCTGGTGGTGATGCCGGAGTCGGCCGGCGATCCGGCGGTGCTCGCCGCCGCCCTGGAGGGCACCGGCGCGCACGTCGTCACCACGGCGCTGGAGGACGGCGTGCCGACCGGGCTGCTGATCTCGAAGGACGGCGTCGTGGCCCGGCAGCCCCGGCTGCACGGCCCGCACGGATCGCCCGGCGAAAACGGCGGGCCCGGCACCGGGATCGTGCCGATCGATCTGGAGTGGGGGCGGCTGGCGATCATCGCCGGGCAGGACGCCCTCTATCCGGAGACGTTCCGGCTGGCCGCGCTGCTGGACACCGACGTGGTGGCGGTGCCCTACGCGGCGCAGGAGGACTGGGAGCTGGCGCTCGGCCTGCCCGAGCGGGCCGCTGAGAACCGCCTCAACCTGGTCGTCGCCACCCCGATCGACCAGCCTGCCGCGATCTTCTCGATGACGCCGGACTTCACCCTCTGGACGAGATGGGAGGGGCCGTTCACCGGGCGCATCTCCACCCCGGTCCGCACCGACGTCCCGGCCGGTGAGGCGAGCGGCGCGGCCGAGGTCGCTCCGGCCCAGGCGGCGAATCGCCTGGTCTCACGGAACACCGACCTCGTCGACGGGCGTCCGTGGCGCCTCGTCGGCGCATTGATCCGCTGACCGCCCGCATTGACTTGACGCATTGATTCGATAACGGAGGGTGCACATAGTGGCCGAGACGATCCAGCACGTAGAGGACATGGTCGACAACTCGCCGGTCATCGACGTGCACGACACGTTCGACTTCTACCGGCAACTGCTCGCCGATCTGAAGGCGAAGATCGACGCCCGGTTCGAGTTGAGGCGTGACCCGTCCACCCTGGGTCTGCAGACGTACGGCAGCTACCCGGACGGCCCGGGCGGCTCTCTGGAGGCGTACTCCGGCCCGGAGATCGACTGGCTGGTGCACTCGTGGATCGGCAACCCGGGCGCCAGTTTCGCCAACCTGCACCTGACCGCGTGGCTCGGCCCGCAGGTGAGGGTGCCGCACCTGGGGATCGCCCTGCTGGTGTGGCCGGGCGGCTGGTTCTACCTGGACTCGGTGCCGCGGACCAGCCTGGCCGAGGACGGCGAGTACTACGACAGGTACTACGAGCCGGTCAACGAGGAGTGGCTGGAGCTGCGGGCCGACCCCGAGTTCGAGTACTTCGTGAGCCGTGCCGGGTTCATCCGCGCGAGCCTGTCGCCGACCGCGTACTGCTACTCGTTCGAGCGGTCGCAGCGCAACCTGGAGATCGTGTCCCAGCGGGCGCACGCGCACGTGGATCGCTGGCTGCGCTGGGTGGACGAGGCCGAGCCGGTGCCCGCGGACCAGCGGGAGGCACTGGCGGCGACCGACGAGACGATCCGCCGCAACATCGCCGAACGGGACCCGGCCAACGTGATGGGCGTCCGGTTCTTCGGCGAGGACACCACGAACAAGCTGGTCCGGGCGCTGTGGGGCGGCGACCGTGAACTGCCGCGGCCCGGGTGCCGGTGATGAGCGTCCGTTCGGTCTGGTGGGCCGCCACGATCCCCGGTGCGGAGAAGCCGTTCGACACCGCGCATCTGCGGGTCTTCTATCCGTCGAAGCCGGCCGGGTCGGACGCGGAACGGCTGTCCGGCGTCTTTCCCGCCGATCCGGCGCTCGCCCCGTACCCCGTGGTGTTGATCGTCTCCGGGGTGAACGTCGGGCAGGAGGCCTACCGGTGGCTGGCGGTGGAACTCGCGTCGCGTGGTTTCGTGGCGGTCACCTACGACTGGGTGGGTGAGTTGTTCGGCGGCCTGAAAGGGATCACGCCGGGGGTCGAGTTGGCGGCCGCCAGGCCGGACGCCTACGGCACGCGGGCGACGACGCCGTCGGTGCCCGCCGTGATATCCGCCTTGTCGGAGATGACCGGCCCAGTGGAAAATCTGCTCGATCTGCAGAATGTCGGATTGATCGGGCACTCCGCGGGCGGCACCGTCATCCTCCAGAGCGCCCGCTTCTTCCCGCAGGTGAAAGCCGTCGCCGCCTACGGGACGCACACCATGGTCGCGACGATGCTCGGCTGGCCGGCCGGCACCGTCCTCCCCGCCCAGGTCGACTGCCCGGTGCTGCTGATGAACGGCGAGAACGACGGCGTCATCAACGGGTCCGCCGACCGCTACGGCGAGGACGCCGCCACCCGCAGAGACCCGATCAGCCGTACGTTCGACGAGGCCCTGCCCCACCACGGCGGCGCCAACGTGCAGGTCACGTTCTCCGGTGCCAACCACTTCGGGATCGTGCACCCGGTCGACGAGACCTCGGCCCGGGCGTTCCTCGACCTCGAGGCCACCACCGATCCGGCGGCCACCCGCGCCGCCCTCGTGGACGTCACCGCGGCGTTCCTCGACACCCACCTGCGCGGCGCTTCCGGTGACGCGCTCGACAAGGCCCTCCAGAACCCCGACATCGCCGGCATCCGGCGGAGGTAACAGCCATGCTCAAGAACTTCTGGTACGCGGTGGAGTTCTCCGACAAGGTCACCACCAAGCCGGAGCGGATCACGGTCCTCGGGCAGTACCTGGTGATCTACCGGAGGCCCAGGCAGGGGCGGGTCGTCGTGCTGAGCGACCTGTGTGTGCACCGGGGGGCGGCGCTCTCCGGCGGCTGGCTCAACGACGACAAGATCGTGTGCCCGTACCACGGGTGGGAGTACGAGCCGGACGGCGCCTGTTCGAAGATTCCGGCGAACCTGCCGGGGCGGGGCATCCCCAAGAAGGCGCGGGTGGACTCGTACCCCGTACAGGAGAGATATGGTTTCGTCTGGGTCTTCATGGGCGATCTCCCGGAGGAGGAGCGCCCGCCGATGCCGGTGTGGCCGGAGTTCGACGACCTGGTGGAGAACGGCGGCCGGTTCCGCGCGGTGACCGGCGAGTTCCTGTGGAAGGCGAACTACGAGCGGATTCTGGAGAACGGCTGCGACATCGCGCACGCGCCGTTCGTCCATGCCGGGCGGTTCGGCAACCCGGACATGCCGCAGGTGCCGGATTACGAGGTCGAGCATCCGGACGAGTGGTCGGCGTTCGCCACGGTGGACCTGCATCCGCCGAAGCCGAGCGGGCTGTGGGGGAAGTTCGGCCGGCTGATCGGCAACGATCTGAAGAAGCGGCCGCCGGTCACCACGTCGGCCGGCTGGATGCTGCCCAACATGATCAAGCTGCATGTGCGGCTGCCGATCGGCGACATGATCATTTATGACACCAACATCCCGATCGACGAGACGACGACCCTGGTCAAGTGGGTCGCGCTGCGCACCTTCTTCACCGGCAGGTGGGCCGACAAGGACGCCATCAACCGCACCATGCGGATCTTCTACGAGGACGCCGCCGTGGTGAACAAGGTCCGGCCCGAACTGCTGCCCTTCGACCTCGGCGCCGAACTGCACATCAAGAGCGACCTCATCGCCGTCGAGTACCGCCGCCGGCGTCAGGAGCTGGCCGACAAGGGCTGGCTGCTCGACGAGGACGACTTCATCACCGGCGACGTGCCCAAGCGCACCGCCACGGTGATCCCCTCACCGGCCCGCCGGGAGAGCGCGGAACTGTCCCGCGCCTGGGTGCACAAGGCCCGCGGCGAGCACCCGACCGTGGCCGCCGCCCGCCTGATGGGCACCGACTCACCGGAGGAAGAGACCAAGTGAGCCTGCCCGCCGCCCTCTCCGACACGACGCTCGGCAAGATCCTCGCCCGCTTCGCGGTCACCCTCGACACCGACCGCGAGCTCACGTCACCCATGAGCCCGGCCCCGGTCGGCAAGATCAAGATCTGGCGGGGTACGGGCACCGTCGTCAAAATCGTGAACGTGTCGCTGGTCGTACCGATGATCGGCCTGGACAGCCACATGATCTTCGCGTTCACCGCCCCGTCCTCGGCCGTCCCGCACTTCACCCTGGACTCGGTCGCCAACGGGGACGACTACGCGTTCCACCTCGATCTCATCCCACGGATCGACCTGGCGACGTCGCTGCCCTACCTGGACGCCGTCTACGAGCCGCTGACCTCGATCTACACCTCGGTCTCCCAGCGCGACGGACTGTCACCCGCGCGCCTGACCCCCCGCCAGTACGCCCTCATGTCGCCGTGGATGCTGGTGAACCGGGCGACCCGGCCGGCCTTCGAGGGCATCGGCGACGCCGTCGACGCCTACCTCGACCACTGGGCCGTGCTGGTGGAGAAGGGCGTCGAGGCGATCGGCACCGCGGAACGCGACGCCGCCCACCGCGCGCTGCTGTTCAGCCCCGAGATCGACCCGGTGTGGAAGCAGACCGTCCGCCTTCTCGGCGAGGAGCAGAGCGAATCGGTACGCCTGGCGCTGGTGCAGAATGACTGAGCCGTCGACGTGGCAGAAGCGGATCGCCGGGGAGTGGCACGGGCGGCCGTCGCTGTTCGACCACAACGGCACCTGGTGCGGGTTCGAGGAGATCCGGCGGTCGTCGGACTTCGTGGACGGCGTCACCACGTACCGGATGGACGGCGGCCTGATCGGCGGCGGGCCGCTGGCCGGGCGGTTCCGGCTGGGGGCGCCTTTCTCCTTCGGGGTCGTCGATTCGGACGCCGACCGTGTCTACACCGGACCGGACTTCTTCGGGACCGGGCAGCCGTACGGGTCGTTCGTCGACTCGCACTACTACGGCCCCGGCTGGCAGGTCGACCTCAACACCTGGAATCAGGTGCTGCCGGACGGCGAGACCCAGGTCTATTCGTCGGTGCTCCACCAGGGCTGGGCCGTGGTCGGCTGTTTCAACGGGCTCTACACGCGCACGCCGTCCCGGGTGGACGAGCTGATCGAGGCGGAGACCCGCAACGGTCCGGTGCCGTACATCCTGCCGACCAAGCAGGCCGGGGCGTTCACCGGCGAGTTGGAGCTGTGGGGCGCCGATCAGAAACTGCGCGGCACCGTGTCGGCGTCGCTCGCGCTGGAGCCGATCGACCTGTTGCGCACCCGGCGGACGGTGTCGTGGCAGGGCGCCGGCCTGGACCGGGAGTTCACCACCGAGACGCGCCGGGACGGCAACCGGCTGTTCTTCGAGGGGCCTCAGGCGTGGGGCAACGCGATCGGTTTCGGCCGGGCGTCGTTCCAGTCGCTGCACCTCACCGACGTTGTCAAGATCAAGGCACGGGAGTTCTCCATCGACGCCACCCCCGGAATGTCGGCCGGTGGACAGCTGGCCGTCGTCTACGAACTGTTCCACGGCGGCAACCTCGACTCGGTGCTGCACGGTCTTCTGGAGTGGAAGGTATGACCGTCGTCGTGGTCACGGGTGGGACGCGCGGGATCGGGCAGGGGCTGGTTCACGCCTTCCTCGCGCAGGGCGCGTCCGTCGCCTACTGCGGGCGAAGCCTCTCCGGTGACGTGCCCCCGGGCGCGCTGGCGGTGGCCGCCGACGTGACGAACCGGGCGGACGTCCGCAAGCTCTGGGACGCCGCCGCCGACCGGTTCGGAACGGTCGACATCTGGGTCAACAACGCCGGGATGTCCAACTCCCGCAAGCCGTTGTGGGAGCTTCCGGCGGAGGAGATCTCCAGCGTGGTCGGGCTCAACCTGGAAGGGACTCTCCAGGCCAGCGCGGTCGTCCTCGAGGCGATGCTCGCGCAGGGGCACGGCGCGCTGTGGAACATGGAGGGGCTCGGCTCCAACGGGCAGATCGTGGCCGGCCTCACCCCGTACGGCGCGACCAAACGGGCCCTCACCTACGCGACCCTGGCGATGGCCAAGGAACTCAAGGACACCCCGGTCAAGGTGGGGCTGCTCTCCCCCGGCATGGTCGTCACCGATCTCCTCGTCCAGGACTACGACCCGGCCGAACTGGAGAAGGCGAAGAAGATCTTCAACATCCTGGCCGACCGGGTCGAGACGGTGACCCCCTGGCTCGCCGCGAAGGTGCTGGCCGGCACCCGCAACGGTGGCCGGGTCGCCTGGCTGACCGGACCGAAAGCCGCCTACCGGTTCGCCACCGCCGGATTCCGCAGACGTGACCTGTTCGGGGACGCCTGATGGAGTACCCGATCCTCCTCGCGCTCGAGGACTTCGTACCGGTGATCTTCGGGACGGCCGGGTTCGCGCTGCTCGCGCGGACCGCGCCGACCGAGCCCGCCCGCACCGCCGGACTCGCCGGCGCCACCCTCATCGGCGCCGGCGGCATCGCCAAATGCGTCTGGAAACTCGGGTACGCGTCCGGCGCCGGCGATTGGAAACTGCTCGAACAGGCGCTGTTCCCGCTGATGGCGGCGGGCGCCGTGCTGCTGTCGTGGTCGCTGGCCGTCACCGTCCGCCGGGGCAGGCCGACCCGGTTCTGGCCGTTCGCGCTGGCCTTCG
Organism: Actinoplanes sp. NPDC049802; assembly: GCF_040656595.1. Lineage (NCBI taxonomy): Bacteria > Bacillati > Actinomycetota > Actinomycetes > Micromonosporales > Micromonosporaceae > Actinoplanes > Actinoplanes sp. NPDC049802. The sequence continues at coordinate 69,482 of NZ_JBFAMR010000024.1, read as the reverse complement.
GGTTGTGCCTGGCCGGTTCGGTGGCGGCCGGCAGCCTCGACCCGCTGTTCGTGGCCGCCACCCTGGGTGTGACCGCGGTCAGCGTGCTCGGCGCGATCGTCGCCGGCCGGTACCGGCTGTGGTGGGCGGTGTCCCTCTACGTGCTCGGGCTGGTCCTCGTGATGGGCCTGGTGCCGCTGCGGTCGTCGGACTCGCATCACACGGTCGCCTTCCAGTGGCTCGAACAGTCGATCAACACCGCCGCGCAGGGCTGCCTTCTGGTGGCCGCGTGGCTCACCCTCCGCGCTAGTCGTCCCGCCCTGATCGGAGCATCCCGATGACCGATGCCCTCGGCTGGCGCCGCAAGTTCGGCGTCATCGCCCCGTCCACCAACACGATCGTCGAGCCGGACTTCTACGCGATGGCCGTACCGGGTGTGACCTCCCACTTCTCCCGCATCCACATCCGCAACCAGGATCTCTCCGACGACGCGAACTTCGAGAACCTGCTGGTCCAGATCCGCTCCGAGATCGGTTTCGCCTGCGAGCGGGTGCTCACGTGCGAGCCCGACTACATGGTGATGGGCATGTCGGCCGAGACGTTCTGGGGCGGCGTCGAGGGCAACCGCGAGTTCGTCGCCCAGATCCGGGAGATCACCGGCCTGGACGTGGCCACCGGAGCCGAGGCGTGCGAACGTGCCCTCAAGCTCTACGGCGCCCGGAAGATCGGCGTGGTGACGCCCTACCAGCCGGTCGGCGACGCCAACGTGGTCCGCTTCTTCGGCGAGATCGGTTTCGAGGTGTCCGCCATCGAGGGCTTGAAATGCCCCACGGCGGTCTCCATCGCCCACGTCACCGAGGACGATCTCCGCGCCGCGATCCTGACGGTCAACGGCCCCGACGTGGACGCCATCGTCCAGTGCGGAACCAACCTGTCCATGGTCCGCCTGGCCGACGAGGCCGAACGCTGGCTGGGCAAACCGGTGATCGCCATCAACGCGGCGACCTGGTGGATGGCCCTGCGCGAGAACGGCGTCAAGGACAAGGTGTACGGCGCGGGCTCCCTGCTGCGCGAGTACTGACAGCCGCCCGGCGGCCCGCCCCGTCGTACACCGCGATGGCTCCTATGTGCGATATGTCTCAGGCCGGCTCCTACCACGTCAAGGGCGGCGCCACCCAGGACGGCACGGAGATGGCCATGGACTTCCGGATCTCCGGCGCCGACTTCTCCGGAAAGCTCTCCATGGGCGCCGACGCCGATGTCGACCTGCTGGTCGTCGGCGGCAAGCAGTACATGCGGCCGTCCGAGGGGTTCTGGAGCATGCTCGGGATGGGCGAGACGGCCAAGACGGTGTCCGCCACCCTGGGCACCAAGTGGCTCGAGGTGTCGGCCGCGGACCAGAGCATGTCCAGCATCTTCAGCATCGTCAAGATCGACGAGCTCCTGTCGGTGACCGGCAAGGCCGCCAAGGGCGAGTCGACCGAGGTCGACGGGAAGCCGGTCGTCACGCTGACCGACAGCGCTGACGCCGAGTCGAAACTGTTCGTCGCGACGACCGGTGAGCCCTACCCGGTGCGGCTGGGCGCGGCGACCGGCGAGGGCGTCTCGTTCAGCGAGTTCGGCGGCACCTTCGACGACATCAAGGCTCCCGCCGCCGACCAGGTCCTCGACATGGCGGCGCTGAGCGGCCAGAAGTAGCCGGAACTCACCGGATCGGGGGTGTGGGACCGGCCCCGCGCACAGCCGGGCCCACACCCCTGAACCGTCCTCTCCCGCTCGAGAGGGAGTGCGCGGGAGAGGACGTCCTACTGGAAACCGGCCATCCGCCGCCGCCGTGCGGGCAGCAGGATGAGCAGGCCGGCTCCGGGCAGCAGCAGCGCGCTGCCGATCAGCACGACGGTGGCCCATTCCTGGCCGGGACCGGTCTTGGGCAGGGCGCCCGCGGCCGCGGTGGAACTCTTCGACGAGCCGGCGGTCGCCGACTTGGTCGACGTCGAGGTCTTCGTCGGCGTGGCCGTCTTGGTCGGCGAGGTGGTGCCCCCGCCGCCCGCGCCGAACGTGATCTTCACTTGGACCTTGTTGGCCGCCACGTCCTCCTCGCTGTGGCTGGACGGGAGCAGCTGCGCCGCGATCACACAGCCGTCGTCGCAGTTCTTGGCCCCGTCGCTCCAGGATTTGGCGATGGTGAGGGTGAGCGTCTTGGTCTTGCCGGAGTCGTCGGTGGAGACGAACTCGGCCCCACCGGTGAGGTTGCAGTCGGTGGCGGTGGCCGGGTCGGCGATGCACTGGCCGAGCGCCAGGTCGGTGAGCCCGGCCTTGAACCCGGTCCCATAGACGGTGATCTTCTCGCCGTCGGCGATGCCGCTGGTCTTGGAGACGTGCAGTTCGGGCGCGGCCAGGGCCGGCGACGAGTCGGCCAGCACGATCGTGACGGCGCAGATCAGGGCGGCGGCGACCGAGGCGGCCGGCCGGCGGACGTGGCGGGGAAGGACCATCAAAACCTCCATCATGGGGTATGGGCCGGTCAGCCGGCCGGTTCTCCGGATCGGGCCACGGCAGCCTGATCGGTGCCGAGGTAGGAAAGGACGACCGCCGGGTGGTTGCGGACCTCGTCCGGCGACCCCTGGGCGATGACGGCGCCGGCGTCCATGGCGATCAGCCGGTCGGCGACCCGGGACAGCAGCGGCAGGTCGTGTTCGATGACGAGGATCGTGGTGCCGAGTTCGGCACGGACGCGCAGCATCAGGTCGCCGAGGGCCTTCCCGTCGGCCTGGGTGAGGCCGGAGGACGGCTCGTCGAGCAGCAGCAGCCGGGGCCGCAGGGTGAGCAGGCAGCAGAGTTCGACGACGCGGCGGGTGCCGGTGGAGAGCTCCCCGACCGGCCGCTCGGCCAGCCAGTCCAGCCCCATGGCGTGCAGCGCCGCGTCCGCCTGCGCCGCCTTGACCGTTTCCGATCGCTGATCGCCGACGAGGTCGGCGGCCAGCCGCACCGGCGCGATCCGTTCGGCGGCGACCATCACGTTCTCCCGGACCGTCATCGCCGGGAAGAGCCGCGCGTCCTGGAACGAGCGCACCAGCCCGGACCGCGCCCGCCGCTCCGGCGTCCACCCGGTGACGGCGCGCCCCCGGTACCGGACCACGCCCCCGTCGGCCGCGGTGAATCCGGCCAGGATCTCGAAGAGTGTGGTCTTCCCGGCGCCGTTGGGCCCGATGATCCCGACGATCTCCCCGTCACCGACGGTGAACGTGGCGTCCTGAACGGCCCGTACCCCGCCGAACGACCGCCGGATCCCCGCCACCTCCAGCAGCGGCCCGGCGCCCGCCACGGGTTCGAGCGGCTCCGCGGGCAGCCGCGCGATGTTCCAGAGACGAGGCCTCTCCGCCGCGCCCTCCGGCCGTTTCTCCGCGAAACCCCCATTTTGTACGCTCGAAGCGCTCTGCCCAGCGAAAAAGGCGTCTCCCCCGACACCGGCTCCGGCGAAGTCCCCGAGCGGCCCCGTCCCCGCGCCCACGGATGCGGCACGCTCGCTCTCGGGTGTCACGGTCCCGGACGTCCCGGATCCGAGGCTCGCGGGGTCGAGGCCCGCTGGTGAGGAACGGCGAGTGAGACCCGCCGCCACGCCCCGGACCAGACGGTCGAGGCCGCGCCGTTCACCCCACGTGACGAGGCGGCGCCGCAGGCGGGGCAGGCCGCCGGCGAGGAGGCCGCCCAGCCCGTCCGGCATGAGGATCACGACGAGCAGCCAGCCGAGGGTGAGCAGAGCCTGCCCTCCGATGCCGAGCGGGTGGAGCAGCGGCAACCCGACGATGATGATCGAGCCGAGCAGGGCCCCGCCGGTCCGGGCGAGGCCGCCGACCACGGCAATGGCGACGACGTCGATGCTCGCCCCGGCCGGGAAGTTGTTGATGCTCAGTTGACTCTGCCCGAAACCGATCACCACACCGCCGAGGCCGGCGAGGGCGCCGCCTACCGCGTACGCCTGCAGTTTGCGCAGCGGGGCCGTCACGGTGAGCGCGCGCCCTGCCTCCTCGTTGTCGCGGAGCGCGAGCAGCAGGCGGCCGAAGCCGCCGCCGCCGAGACGGGCCGTGACCCACCAGCCGAGTCCGAGGAGCAGCAGGGCGAACAGGTAGTAGTCGGTGGCGACGCCGACGACGTAGCCGTGCCACACCGGGTAGGGGGTGTCGAGCCCGTCGCCGAGCAGGAACGTCTGGCGCAGCAGCCAGCCGCTCGTGGCGAGGGCGAAGGCGAGGGTGGTGACGCCGAGGGCGACGCCGCGCAACCGCATGGCCGGGATGCCGACGAGGACGGCGGCGAACCCGCCGGCCGCGCATCCGGCGACGGTGCCGAGGAACATGTTGCCGGTGAGCGTGGCGACCTGGACGGCGACGGCGGCGCCGATGCCGGCGAAGCCGAACTGGCCGAGGGAGAGTTCGCCGGCGATGCCGGTCACCAGGATCACCGACAGGGCGACCAGCGTAAAGCCGCAGATGGTGGTGAGGATGCTGGCGGTGGCGTTGCTGACCACGTAGGCGAGGCCGACTCCGAGGGCCGCGAGCAGCGCGAGGCCGATCTTCGCGGACGTGGACGGGGCTCCGCGTTCCTGGCGGGGCCAGGGCGCGGTCTGGTCGTCGCGGCGGCCGCTCTGCCGCCGGCGCAGCAGCGCGACCAGGATGGCGAGCCCGAGGACCACGTCGACGAAGCCGCTGCCCTGCCGGGAGAGCAGGATCTGTTCGCCGACGCCGACGCCGACGGAGGCGCTGAACGCGATCGGCAGCGACGTCATCCGGGCGATGACCGCGCCGGCCAAGCCGCGCAGCAGCAGTTGGGGGCCGAGCGACTCGATCGACTGCACGCCCTGGATGGGGGTGAGCAGGATGGCCGAGAAGGCGGCGATGCCCCCGGCGACCGCCCAGGCGAGGGTGGCCATCCGGGGGGCGGGCACGCCGTCGACGGTGGCGGCGTCCGGGTTGTCGGCGGCGGCGCGGATGCCGATGCCGTATCTGGTGCGCCTGAGGAAGAACGCCAGGGCGGCCAGCAGCACCGGGGTGAGCAGCAGCATGGCGGTGAGCGAGGAGCCGACCGCGGTGGTGCCGATGCTGAAGGCGGGCAGGCCGGGCGGTTTCGGATAGGTGGTGCCGGAGAAGCTGTCCCGGGACACGAGCAGCGCGACGACCAGGATGAACTGGGACAGCCCGAGGGTGGCGATCATGCCGATGACGCGGGGCCGCCGGTAGAGGCGGCGGACGATGACGATCTCGGTGAGCGCGGCGAGGCCGCCGGCGACCACGATGGCGATCGGGAAGGCCAGCCAGTAGGGCATTCCGGTCGCGAACCGGGCGAGCACCGCCGCCCCGAAGACGCCGATCGCGCCGTGGGCGAAGTTGACGAACCGGCTGGACCGGTAGACGAGCACCAGGCCGACGGCGAGCAGTCCGTAGGTGAGGCCGGTGAACAGCCCGACCGTGAAACGGTCGAGCCCGAGGTCGAATCCGAGGAGGCTCATTCGGCGTGGCCCCCGAGTACCAGCCGGCGGGCCAGGCCGGGGGATTCACGCAGCTCGCCGGGGGTGTGCTCGGCGATGATCGTGCCGTGTTCCATGAAGAGCAGCCGGTCGGCGACCGACATGGCGACGTTCACCGACTGTTCGATGAGCAGCGTGCCGACGCCGGCCGCGGCGAGCCGCCGGACGAGTTCGAGCAGGCCGCCCACCACGACGGGGGCGAGGCCGAGGGAGAACTCGTCGATCAGGAGCACGTCGGGCCGCTGGATGAGGGTCTTGGCGAGCACCAGCATCTGCCGCTCCCCACCGGACAGGGTGGAGGCGGGCTGGTCGGCGCGGGCCCGCAGCCGGGGGAAGACGGCGAGTGCCCCGTCGACGGAGGTGCCCGGTCTCTCGTCGTGTCTGGCGACCGGGTAGGTGTGCATGCGCAGGTTGTCGCGTACCGAGAGGGACCCGAACGCCTGCTGGCCGATGACGGTGGACAGGCCGAGCCGGGGCCGTCCGGCGCCGGGCACCCCGGTGACGTCGGCCCCGTTGAGGAAGACGGTTCCGGCGCTGGGCCGGCTCAGCCCGGAGATCATCCGGACGAGGGTGGACTTGCCGACGCCGTTGGGGCCGCACAGCGCCACGGTCTCGCCCTTGCGGACGGTCAGGTCGATGCCGAAGAGCACCTGGATGGAGCCGTAACCGCCGGACAGCCCGGCCACCTGGAGGACGATGTCACCGGCCAAGGGGGGTCACCGGCCCGTCGTACTTGAAGCACGTGCACCCGGTGTCGTATTCGAGGACCCGGTATCCGGTGCCGGCCGCGTACCCGTCGGGGCCGAGTTCGCCGCCGAACCCGCCGGCCGTGCTGAACGACGGCCCGAGGGCGCGGGCGGCGGCGCCCCAGGCGGCCGCGTTCAGGTTGGGTCCCAGGTCCCTGGCAGCGCCGTGGAGCAGCAGCGCGGCGTCGCAGTAGGTGAAGGCGACCCGGGCGTTCTCGCGCTTGGCGAAGGTGATCCCGGCCCGCCGGTAGATGTCCAGGCAGTTCTTCTCGGCGCCGGTGTCCGGGAAGGTCAGCTGGGTGTCCGGCACGTCGTTGGCCGGGGCGAACCCGATGCCGGTCATCCCGGCCAGCGACTCGGGCGGCACGGTGCCCGGATTGTTGACCATGAAGACCGGGCTGTCGAAGGTGGAGACGCCGTACCGGGCGGTGAAGCTCTGTGCCTTGGCGCTGGTCATGAAGAACGGCGCGAGGCGGGCGCCGCCGAGGAAGAACACCCGGTCGATCCGCTTGCCGCGGAAGTCGACGGCCGCCTGGGAGAGGCCGCTGTTGAGGGTGCCGAGGCTGGTGGTGTCGATCCAGTTGACGGTGACCGTCACGCCGGCCTTGCTCAGCAGCGGGACGACCAGCTTGTCGTACACCGATCTGTTGGCCGGGGTGTCGGCGGCGACCAGGCCGGCCCGCTCGCGGCCGTCGAAGAACTTCCGTGCCACGAGCACGTTGAGGAACGAGGTGACGAAGGCGTCGTACTCCGGATAGGAGGCGGTCCACAGGTAGGGGTCGAGCCGGGTGAACGTGGCCCGGTCGTCGGCGATCAGGGTGGCGTCCAGCATGAGGGTGCGCCGCTGGGCGTAGCAGGGCCGGGCGTTGGACTGCAACTGCCCGGTGAGGACCACCGCGAACGCCTTGTCGTCCTGGGTGATCTGGCTGCACAGGGCGGTCTCGGCGGCCGGGGAGTCCTTGCTCGCCTCGTACTCGCGGTAGACGGCCTCCAGCTTGCGCCCGGCGATGCCACCATTCGCGTTCACGTACGTCTCCAGGGCTTTCACCTGCTCGGACGGCTTGCCGACGTCGGCGTTCCTGAAACCGGTCATGGAGGCGGTCCTGGTGAGGTCGGTGCCGATGAACACCACCTTCACCGAATCGTCGGTGACGCCCGGCCCCACGCCGTTCGTGGACGTCCCGGTGGCCCCGTCCGCGCCGGGCATCAGGGTGCCGCAGCTCGTGTAGGCCAGCGCCGCGGCGATCAGCACGGCACCGGCGCGGACCAGCAGCGGCCGGTCCACGGCACGGCGCGGCGTCGGCGATGTCATTCCTCGTCCTCCTCGAAGAGGGTGAGATCCCTGGGGTAGCGCCGGGCCATCACGTGGTCGAGCGCGTCCAGGTCGAGCACGGAGTCGCCGCCGCCCGCCGTCCGCTCCGCGCCGACCAGGGCGCGCAGCGTCTCCAGGCTGAGCTGGGCGCCTGCCATCCGGCGCAGCCGCCGCGCGCCGGGCGCGTCGTCGAAGACCAGGTAGGCGCCGAGGCTGCCGAGGCGGACCACCGGCGGCAGCATGGTCTGCGACGGGTCGGCCCAGGCCAGTGCGGTGCCGCGGCGGCGGATCCGGCGCAGCACGCCCCAGACGATCAGCAGCAGGCCGGCCGCGTTGATCACCAGGAGACCCCAGGGGTACGCGTCGTGCGTGAGCCGGGCCTGGGCGAGCCCGCTGACGTCGGCCGTGACCACGTACTGGCCGAACGCGGCTAGGGGCAGTTCGACCGGGACGGTGAGGGTACGGCTCTGGCCCGGCCCCAGGTCGGTGATCCGCGCCCGGTGGAAGACGTTGTCGTCGCCGCCGCCGCCGAGGCGTACCTGGGCGGTGGCGTCGACCAGCGTCGACGGGGACGGGTTGCGGATCGTGTAGACGAGCAGCAGCCGGTCGGGGGCGCCGAACCAGGCGGCCACGGTGCCGCCGGTCAGCCGGGCGTCCTGCACGACCAGCTCGCGGACCGGGTCGGCGGTCCGGGGGATCTGACCGCTGGCGTGGCCGGTGATGGTGATCGGCAGGTTGACGACCGCGTCGGCGTCGCCCTGGACGGCGGCCACGTGGATGACGCACGGGCAGGCCTTCGGGGGTTCGCCGACGATCAGGTCGACGACGAAGGTGCCGTCCTGGCGTACCGGGGTGGCCATCGAGGCGCGGGTGTCGCAGGCGGCCGACCCGGTCACGCCGCCTTCGCCGCAGGTGACGAACTGGAGCAACTGTGCGGGCTCCCAGCCCTCGCCGGTGACCCGGATCTTGTCGCCGGGCGCCGCCTCGGTGACCGACAGCCGGGCGACCAGGCCGCCGGCCAGCGCCGTTGCCGGTGGCGCGGTGACCAGCGCCAGGAGGACGGCCGCGAGCAGGGCGTCGTACCGTCTCATCGCGACGTCTCCGCTGCGCTCCGGCGGCGCGACCGGTTGCCGGCTGTGCTTGCCGATCGGCTGGCGTTCCGGCGTCGCCATGAGCCCGGATTCGAGCCGGCCGATTCGCCGGCGAGCCCACTCATCTGCCGGCCACCAGTCCCCGGGGCCGGATCTCGCGGCTGCGGGCACGGCGGCGGGCCGCCCCGACGAGCGAGCCGATCAGAACGGCGAGGACCAGGGCGCCGCTGTACGAGTAGACGAACTCCCGGTCGGTGCGGCGGGCGTAGACACCGCCGTCGGCTTCGACGACGACCGAGGTGGTGACGATGTCGAACGGCCAGATGCCCTCCGCGGTCATGGTGAACCGGCCCTCGGAGCCGGGGACCATGTCGCTGGACGGCGTCGACCCGCTCACCTTCACCGGATGCCCGAACAGGCCGGTCACCCGTACCGTGGCCCGCGGCATGAGGTGCACGTTGCCGACGTTGCCGACGGCGTATTCCAGGTCGCCGGTGACCGGCACCGGCAGCAGCGGCGATCCGATGTCCATCCGCAGGCTGGGCACGCCGAGCCCGGGCACGATGGTGCCGGCCACGCGCAGGTAGACGCGGGCGGCGACGGCGCGCTGGATCCGCACGGTGGCGCCGCCCGCCTGGGTGACGGCGCTCGGCTCGGCTTCCAGGGCGACGACACCGCCGACGTGGTCGCCGGGGGTGGCGTTCGGCGGGACGGTGATGGTGAACGGGATGTCCGCGCTGGCACCGCCGGGGATGCTCACCTTGCCGGCGCCGGACTTCACCCAGGCGCCCAGGTCGGTCTGCCGGCGGTCCTTGGTCCGCAGCGCGAAGCCGCCGTCCTTGACCGTGTTGTACGCGTCCGCCCCGTAGATCTCGAACGCCTTCGGGTTCTTGCCCAGGTTGGTGACGCGTACCGATTCCTTGACGGTCTGCCCGGCGGCGGCGTCGAGGAAGAAGTAGAGGCGCGGGGTGGGGCCGGCGTTCTCGGCCGGGGTCGGCGTCACCGCCCATTCGCCGTTGCCGGTGGCCGCGGCCGGGGCGGCCGGGACGACCGTGCAGGCGGCCAGCGCCAGAGCTGCCGCGGCGATCCGGATGATCCGCATGACTGTCCTTCCAGCGGCGCGGCGGACGGGGTTCCGGCCGGCTGTCGGTGCTGTCCCCGGCAGCGCCGGGACGGCACCGGCAGCCGGCCACCAGGGGTGGGTGGGGGCGGTGGCGGCCGCCCTCACCCGCGGTACGGATCAGCTCAGCGTGATCGTGAGCGTCGCCGTGTAGGTGCCCGCGAGCTGGTTCACGGGCACCGCCAGGGCCAGTTCGGCCGAGGCGTCGAACGAGCCGCCCGTACCGGTCGTGGTGTTGACCGGTCCCTTGCAGAGGGTGGCGGCGTTGACCGCCTGCCCCGCGGCGCCGGGCTGCGCCGTGACGGCGTTGGTGGCGCCGGGGTGGGCCACGCAAGCCGGCGTCCAGGTGAGGGCGCCGGCCGGGATGGTGCCGCCGGGCACACCGGTGAAGTCGGTGACCTCAGCCGTCAGGTCCCACCCGAGGGTGCTGCCGCGGTAGTCGGTCACGTTGATCGCCGCAAGGGTGCCCTTCGCGGTCTGCGCCGTCCCGTTCAGGGTGACGCCGTCGAACGCGATGGTGCTGGTGCCCGCGCCACGCGACATCGCCAGCGCGCCGCCGTTCACGGTCTGCGAGAGCTCGTAGGTGAGGTCGCATTCCCCGGCGACGTCGCCGGTCGCCGCGGTGCACGCGTCCGCCGAGGCGGTCCACGCGGCCAGGGCGAACAGCTGACCCGACGACGCGCCGATCCAGGCGGTCGCGGGGTCGTCGACGGTGAACGAGGCGGTGATGCCGCCGGTCGCCGTCGCGGTGGTGGTGACCGGCGCGTCGGTGGTGGCCGGGGGCGGCGGCGCTCCGGCGAGCGCCTTGTACCCGCCGACCGAGACGGTGCTGCCGGGGTTGAAGCCGGTGCCCTTGACGGTGACGGCCGTGCCGGCGCCGCCGCCGGCGGGCGTGATGGTGATCGCCGGTGTGCCGAGGATCGTGATGGATACGAGAACGGTGCCGGTGCCGTCGGTGATCGCCACGGTGCGGTCGCCCGCGGTGGCGTTCGCCGGAACCGTCAGCGTGCCGGTGCCGGAGCCGTTCGCCCCGGTGGTGCCGGTGCCGCTGCCCTCTCCCGTACCGCCGCCGGCGCTGTCCTTCAGCGACGCGGTGAGCGTCGCGTTCGCGGCCAGGCCGGTGACCGAGAAGTTGATGGTGTTGCCGGAGCGGGCCGCGGCGGTGCCGGTCTGCCCGGTGATCGAGGTGATGGTCGCCCCGCCGTCGAAGACGGTGACCGGCTGGACGATCGTGGTGGCCGCCGGGCTCGCCTTGTGGTCCCGGTCGCCCTCCGCCGAGCAGTACGTGGACGCCGTGGTGTTGGCGAACTTGACCTGCTGGACGGTGAGGTTCAGGGTTCCCGCCGCGCCGGCGGTGAAGGTGCCGGTGGCGGTGAAGCCGCCGAGCTTGGCGTAGGCGGCGACCGCGCCGGACGGGTAGTCGGCCTGGTTCAGCGTGACCGTTCCGGTCTGGGAGCCGGAGATCCCGACCGTGACGGCCACCGGCACGGTGCCGGCGGTGAGCGGAACCGGGCCGTTGGTGGACCCCTCCGCCGCGGTGAGGGACACGGTCACGGTCTGGCCGGGCTTCGGCGACGCCGGAGTCTGGGTCAGGGTGAACGTGTCCGCCCACGTGCTCGGTGAGGAGCCGGTGCCGGCGTCGCTGAAGTAGATCCGGCACCCAAGGGAACTCGCGGTCGGCCCGTACGCGGCGGCGGGCGCCTGGACGGCGATGACGCCGACCAGGGCCAAAGCCGCGATCAGGGCTTTTCTTGCGGTGGATGTCATGGTGGTGCCGCGTCCCCTCTCTGACAGTGGGTGCGCCCTCGCCGTCGGGCGGCGGTGGCGCTCTAGCGCGCGGTACGCATCCAGTCTCCTTGTCGTTTCCCTCAGGGAAACGGCGTTTTCTTTCTGCGTGGGATCAATGAACGCAGTCCACAACACTCATGTCAACCCACCGAGCAGCCTTATCTCGCCCTGCGATACACCGTTTCCTAAATGCGCGGGTGAATGCGTCAGCCCGGAAACACGTCCGAAACGGACCCACCGGACCCGAGCCGCCGGACCGCGTCCGACAACTCCGCCACCGCGCCGACCGGAATCGCACGCCCGGCGTTGCCGGTGAACTTCGCGGTCACCTCGGCGGCGCTCAACGGGTGCCCCGGGCCGCCACGCGAACTGTCCACCCGGTGCTCCAGCACCGCGCCGGAGCGGGTGCGCACCCGCAGCACGGCCGCGAACGCACGGGGGAACGCGGCCGTGGCGGCCTCGTCCGCGTACATCCGCACCCGGGACGCCAGATCCAGCCGCCGCCGGTCCAGGCCCGCGAAATCGTCCAGGCCCACACCCAGACCGCCGCCACCGGTCAGCGCCACGGCCAGCGTGTACGGCCCGGAGAACTTGGCGTGGTAGCCACTGCGCGGGCGGGCCTTCTCGGCGGCCGGCTCGGCGATGGTCCGCAGCACCGGCTCGGCCACCCCCAGTTCGGCGCTCTCCACGTCGCCCGGATCCAGCCCGGCCGCCCGCAGCGCCAGCGCGCAGTCGATCCCGGCGTGGGTGAAATGGTTCGACGGGTACGGCTTGAACACCGTCCGGAGCAGCTCCCACCGCTCCCCCAAACCGTCGGTGACGGCCTCCGGGGTGAACCGGCCGGTGTGCGCCGCGAAGAACCCGAACCGTCCCTCCAGGACCGTCGGCGGCCCGGTCAGTCCCTCCGCCGCCAGCGTCGCCGCGACCACGCCACCGTGCGCCGCCCAGCCGCAGTGCGAACGTTTCACCGACCCGCCGGTCCGGTTCGCCTCCAGCACCCCGGCGCCCATCGACACGGCGATCCCGATGGCGTCGGCGATCCCGGCGGCGTCCAGCTCGTACAGCCGGGCCACCGCCACCGCGGCCCCGATCGTGCCGCAGATCGAGGTGGCGTGCTGACCGCGCTCGAAGTACAGGTTCGCGCCGGTCTCCGGATCGCATCCGGCCATGCCGAGCCGGTTGGTCACCTCGATGCCGGCGGCGATCGCGGCGATCAGATCGCCGGGCGCCCCCGCCTCAGCCGCGGCCAGCGCGGCCGGCACCACCGACGCGCTCGGGTGCAGCACCGACGGCAGGTGCGTGTCGTCGAAGTCGAGCGAATGGGCCAGCACCCCGTTCACGAACGCGGCGGACGGGGCCGGCAGCCGGTCGCCGTAGCCGAGCACCGTCGACTCGGGCACGCCGCCCCAGCGCCGCATCGCGGCGAGTGCCGCGGGCGCGGCGTCGGCGTCCTTCTCGGCGTACGCGGCCAGACCGTTGCCGAGCACGTCCAGGATCCGGGCCGGCACGTCCGCCCGGACCCGCCGTGGTGGGTCGGCCCTCGCCGCGAACTCGCCGAGGACCCGCGCGAGCGGAGGCTTCACCGTGCCCATTCGGCAGACCCTCCCGGCCCCTGCTTCGCTGCGGTGCGGCCGGTCACGCCCCGACCACCGCCAGCGGGCGCACCGGCGAACCCGTGGCGCCGACCAGTTTGAGCGGCGCCAGGACGAACTGGAACTCGGCCACTCCGGCGTCGGCCAGCCCGGACAGCAGCATCGTCTCCACGATGTTGATCCCGGCCTCGACCAGCAGGATCCGGTGCACCGGCAGGCTGGTGTGCCCGGCGCCGGGGGCGATGCGCTCGTACGCGATGGTCTCCGCCCCGGTCACCGCGATCCTCCGCTCGGCCAGCCAGCGCGCCGCCTCCTCGCCGGGGCCGGGGGCGCCGTCACGCGTACCGAGAAAGGTCTGCCCGTCGTGGAAGTGGCGCGACCAGCCGGTGCCGACGAGAACCGCGTCGCCGGGGTTGATCGTGAGGTCGCCGGCGGCGGCCGTGAGGTCCGCGGCCGTCACCTCGTAGCCGGGCGGCAGCACCTCGACACCGTGCACCCGCGCCACGTCCAGGAAGACGCCGCGTCCCACGAACGGCGGGAACTCGTCGATGCCCAGCCGGGAGAAGCCCGCGTCGGACTGCACGTCGGCCGCCACCACACCGCCGTGCAGGAGGCCGTCCTGCGACACGTGGGCCAGCGCGTCGACGTGCGTGCCGACGTGCGTGCCCGTCACCAGGATGTCGTTGGCAGCCGAACCGCCGCCGGCCCGCACCATGTCACCGTGCCGGCGCACCAGGGAGTGGGTGTAGGCGGGATGGTTCGGCGACTGTGGCATTCCCTTCCGCATCGGCTGCGCGAGATCGAAAACTTTCACTAGATGACTCCTTCGGCCCTGAGCGCCGCCCGCTCCTCCTCGTCGTAGCCGAGGCCGGCGAGCACATCGTCGGTGTCCGCGCCGCGCGGCCGGCCGGTCCAGCGGATCGAGCCGGGGGTCCGCGAGAGGCGGTACAGCGGGCCGGGCATGCGCACCGGCCCGAGCGTCGGATCGTGCGCGGTCGTCACCGAGTCGCGCGCGATGAACTGCGGGTCGGCGAAGACGTCCGCGATGTCGTAGACCGGGGCGATCGCGGCCTGCGCCTTCTCGAACGCCTCGGTGACCGTCGCCAGGTCGCGGGCGCCGATCCACCCGGCCAGCGCCTCGTCGAGCACGTCGGCGTGCGCGGCCCGGCCCACCCCGGTGGCGAACCACGGCTCGTCGATCAGCTCGGGGCGGCCGACCAGGCGCAGCACCCGCTCGGCGATGGCCTGCGCGCTGGTGGAGACGGCGACCCAGCGGCCGTCGGCGGTCCGGTACGTGTTGCGCGGCGCGTTGTTGACCGACCGGTTGCCGGTACGCCGTTGCACCTGGCCCAGCTGGTCGTACACCATCGCCTGCATGCCGAGGACGGTGAGCATCGGCTCGACGATGGCCAGGTCGACGACCTGCCCGTCACCGCCGCGCGCGTCGCGGTGGTACAGCGCCGTCATGATCGCCTGGGCGGTGGTCAGCGCGGCGATGCCGTCGGCGAGACCGAAGGGTGGCAGGGTGGGCGGGCCGTCCGGCTCACCGGTGATGGCCGCGAACCCGCTCATCGCCTCGGCCAGGGTGCCGAATCCGGGCCGGCCGGAATACGGGCCGGTCTGTCCATAGGTGGTCACCCGCGCGATGATCAACCGCGGGTTGATCTCGTGCAGGATCGACGGGCTCAGCCCCCAGCGCTCCAGAGTGCCCGGCCTGAAGTTCTCGATCAACACATCCGCCGTCTTGACCGATTTTTTCAGTATCTCAGCGCCTTTGGGGGAGCTCAGATCGAGGGTCACCGCCCGCTTGTTGCGGCCCAGCATGGTCCACCAGAGCGGCACACCGTCCTTCGCCGGCCCGTGGCCCCGGGCCGGATCACCCTTGGCCGGGTGCTCGATCTTGGTCACGTCGGCGCCGTAGTCGCCGAGGATCGTCGCGGCCAGAGGTCCGGCGAACAGGGTGGACGCGTCGACGACGCGGACCCCTTCGAGAGGGCTGGGCATGCCTCACCCTAACCGCTCTGTTCCATTAAGGGAAACCTCGTTACTGTGTGCGAAACACCTGTGGGAGGTCGGGCCGGATGAGCCGTTACGAACTGCTGGTACGCGGAGGCACCCTGGTCGTGCCCTACCTGGGAACGATCCGGGCCGACCTGGCCACGAAGGACGGCAAGGTCGCCGCGATCGCCGACACGATCGACGCCGGGGACGCCGACGAGGTCCTCGACGCGACCGGCAAGCTCGTCTTCCCCGGCGCCGTCGACGCCCACTTCCACCTGGGCATCTACCGCCCGCTCGCGGTCGACGCCGCCGAGGAGACCCGGTCGTCGCTGGTCGGCGGCGCGACCACGGTGCTGTCCTACTTCCGCACCGGCCGGCACTACCTCGACCGGACCGGCGCCTACGCCGACATCTTCCCCGAGGTCCTCGGCGCGGTCGCCGGCCACGCGTGGACCGATTACGGCTTCCACCTGGCGCCGATGGACACCGCCCAGGTCGGCGAGGTGCCCGCGCTGGTCGACGGCAGCGGGGTCAGCTCGTTCAAGTACTACATGTTCTACAAGGGCTTCAACCTGGCGGCGAACTCGCGCGACGCCAAGTCCTTCACCATGAGCGACGAATACGACCTCGGCCACCTCTACCAGCTCATGGAGGCGGTGGCGGCCGCCAACGCGGCCACCGGCCGGCGGGTCTCCCTCTCACTGCACTGCGAACAGGCCGAACTGATGCGGCTCTTCATCGAGAGGGTACGGGCGAACGGCGATCCCCAGACGCTGAAGGCGTACTCCGACGCCCGCCCGCCGCTGACCGAACGGGTCGCGATCGGCGAGGCCACCACCCTGGCCCGGGCCACCGACTGTGCCATCAACCTGCTGCACCTGTCCTCCGGCGAGGCCCTGGCCGCCGCCCGTGAGGCCCGGGTCGCGATGCCCGAGGTCGACATGCGTTTCGAGGTGACCCTGCACCACCTGTGCCTCACCCACTCCGAACTCGACGAGCAGGGCGGCCTCGGCGGCAAGGTCAACCCCCCGATCCGGGCGAAGTCCGACACCGAGGCCCTGTGGGCCGGCGTCCTGGACGGCACCGTCGGCTGGGTAGCCTCCGACCACGCCTGCTGCCTGGAGGAGGAGAAGGGCGACGAACTGTGGCCGGCCCTGCCCGGCTTCGGCGGCACCGCCCTGCTCTACCCCATCCTGATCAGCGAGGGCATGCACAAGCGCGGCCTCTCCCCCGCCCGCGTGGCCGAACTGGTGTCGGCGAACCCGGCCCGCGCCTACGGCCTGGACGGCCGCAAGGGCAACCTGCTCCCCGGCTTCGACGCCGACCTGGCGATCATCGACCCCGACCTGGAGCAGGTGGTCACCACCGGCCTGCTGCTCTCCGGCCAGGACCACTGCCCCTTCGAGGGCCGCAAGGTCCGCGGCTGGCCGGTCGCCACCGTCCTCCGCGGCCGCGTCGCCTACCGCGACGGCGAGATCCTCGGCACCCCCCGCGGCGCCTTCGTCTCCCGCTGATCCACACGTGCGGCGGCGCCTGCTCGGATGGCGCCCGCCGACCCGGAGACCGGGTCACTCGTTCATCTGACGTGACCGACAAGTGCCCGCCCTGTCCGGTAACCGACCATCCACGTCAGCCGATCGAGCGCTGCCCGGGGCTCGGGCGATGCCGGAGACTGGGCAGCGAAACACGCCCACACGTTGCGAAGCTCACTCGGATCCAGCGGACCGCCTGATGCGACAAAACGGTCAAATAACCAGAAAGCGGCGTGCCGGCGGATATTCTGAGGACGGAAAATGACACACCCGCTCGCTAAGCTCTTCCGCGCAAGGTCCGAAAGGAAGTCCAGGTCAGGGGGTGACACGGTGGCTACCGCACATGACGTGGCCGCCTACATTCTGGCCGAGCGGGGCCCGATGTCGGCGATGAAGCTACAGAAACTGCTCTACTACTCCCAGGCGTGGCATCTCGTGTGGGATGAGCAGCCGCTCTTTCCCGAGCGCATCGAGGCCTGGGCCAACGGGCCCGTCGTCGCCGAGCTGTATCCCCTGCACCGCGGCCAGTTCCTGATCAGCGAGTGGCCACACGGCGACGCGCTACGACTGACCGCCGCCGAGCGGGAGTCCGTCGACGTGGTTCTCGATTCGTATGGTGACCTCGACGGCCGCAAGCTCAGCCACCTGACGCACGCGGAGGCGCCGTGGGCCGAGGCGCGAGCCGGCCTCCACCCGACCGAGCGTTCGGACAAGGTGATCACTGCCGCGGCCATGCATGAGTATTACGGCTCGCTCGACGCGGCCGAGGAGGCCATACCCATCGACGAGCTGACCTGGGAGGGCTGGGGCGCCACCGTCGCCACCGCGTAGGCGGGCCGATGTCCCCGAAGAGAACCCGCACGGGTTCCCCCAAGCGGATCACGTCCGGCGAGAAGGTCGCCAAGGTCGATGCCAGCGCCGTTCACGGCCCCGATGCCGGGACGCACCGGGTCACGTTCTCCTTCCACTACGCCGATCAGGGGTATCAAGGCGCCTGGTGCTGGCCGACAGCCGACGAAGCACACGAATTGCTTCAATTCCTGTGCAACGTCGGCGCCCTGACATGGAACGAGGTCAGGGCTCAGCTGTCCAGCTCCAAGGGCGGCAGTCACCGGAAGCACCACTTCCAGGGCATCGACACGCTCTGCGCGGAAGCCCAGGACCGGCTCGCTCAACTGCGACTCGACGAGGTGTTCGGCGACGAGGTCTTCCGCTTCCGCGTGGGTAATCGCCGGCGCCTCTGGGGGTTCATCGCGGCGGGCGTCTTCTACATCCTCTGGTGGGATGCCGAGCACGGCGTCTACCCCCTCGATCGCGACTGACCGGTCAGCCCGCGCGGAGCGCGTCGTCCTCCTTGGCCATGGCGTCCTGGCGGGCCGGTTCCTCGCGCAGGATGGCGGCGTTCAACCATTCCTCCGGTACGGCGAACGCGTCCACCAGCGCACGCATGTGCGGCCGCAGGTCGCGCAGCAGGTCGTTGGCGACCGCGGTGACCGCTTTGGAGCGGGCCGGGGTGAGACGCCCGTGTTCCATCAGCCAGGCCTTGTGCTCCTCGATGGTGGTCAGCGCGTACAGATCGCAGACTTTTCCGAGCAGTTCGCGGGCGGCGTCGTCGCCGGTCCGCTCGATGCCGGCGACGAACGCCTCCAGGGTGATCCGGTCGATGTGGGCGGCCGCCACCGACAGGACGTGGTCCTGCACGTCGTTGAAGATGTCGAACGGCCGGTCCTTCTTGCCGGCGGCGCCCTTGCGCAGGCGGCGGATCGCCCCGTCGAGGAGGTGTTTCTCACGGTCCTCGAAGAGGGCCAGGTGCCAGCCCCGGTCGGTGACGGCGACCTCCTCGTCACGGCCGGGCACCGCGCTGACGAGCCGCTGGATGAGCGAGCGCGCGGCCGTACGCTCGAGCATCATCTCCCGCACCTGTTCGGCGACGAACGTGGCCCGCCCCCAGCCGTCGAGGGAGCCGAAGGCGTCGCGATAGCCGGTGAGCAGGCCTTTCGCGACGAGCTGGAGCAGTACGGTGTTGTCGCCCTCGAACGTGGTGAACACGTCGGTGTCGGCTTTGAGCCCGGGCAGCCGGTTCTCGGCGAGGTAGCCGGCACCGCCGCACGCCTCCCGGCACATCTGGATGGTCTTCGTGGCGTGCCAGGTCTGTACGGCCTTGAGCCCGGCCGCCCGGGATTCGAGCTCCCGCTGGCGGCGCTCGTCGGGCTCGGCGAGGGAGAAGACGTCGGCCATGGTGACCGCGAGTTCCTCCTGGGCGAAGGCGTACGCGTACGACCGTGCCACCGCCGGAAGGAGTTTGCGCTGGTGGGCGAGGTAGTCGTTGAGGGTGATCTCCCGGTCGGCGCCGGGGCTGGTGAACTGGCGGCGGGTCTCGCCGTAGCGGACCGCGATGGTGAGCGCGCTGCGGGTGGCCGCGGACGCGGCGGCGCCGACGGTGACCCGGCCGCGGACCAGGGTGCCGAGCATGGTGAAGAAGCGCCGGGTGTCGTTCTCGATCGTGCTGGTGTAGGTGCCGTCCTCGGCGACCTGCCCGTACCGGTCGAGCAGCATGTCGCGCGGCACGACGACGTGGTCGAAGGAGATCCGCCCGTTGTCGACGCCGAGCAGCCCCGCCTTGGCCCCGGCGTCGCCGATGGTGACGCCGGGCATCGGGTCGCCGTGCTCGTCGCGGATCGGCACCAGCCAGGCGTGCACGCCGTAGCACCTGCCTCCGGTGATGAGCTGGGCGAAGACCACGGCCATGCGCCCGTCGCGGGCCGCGTTGCCGATGTAGTCCTTGCGGGCGGCCTCGTGCGGGGTGTGCAGCACGAAATCGCCGGAGGCGGCGTCGTAGGTGCAGGTGGTCCGCAGTTGCTGCACGTCGGAGCCGTGACCGGTCTCGGTCATCGCGAAGCAGCCCATGAGGTCGGCGGAGATGATGTCCCGCAGATAGGCGTCGTGGTGCCGCTTCGTGCCGAGCGCGACGACCGCCCCGCCGAACAGTCCCCACTGCACCCCGGCCTTGACCATGAGCGCCAGGTCGACCTGGGCGAGCATCTCGGCCGCGACGGTGGAGCCGCCCGGATCGTCGGAGCCGCCGTACTCGGCCGGGAACGCGGAGACCACGCCGACGTCGGTGGGCAGTTCGCGGATCAGCCGGCTGACCCGCTCCCGCGCCTGGTCGCCGGTCTCACCGGCAACGGTGACGAACTCGGCGCCGAGCCGCTCCCGGACCGCCCGGCGGACGTGCGCCCAGCGGCCGTCGAGGACCTCGGTGAGGGAGGCGGTGACTCGATCACTCATGCCGCGATATTACCCGCCAGTAACCTCCCTTAACCCCGGAGATCAAGCTCACAAAGCCGGGGTACGCGGTGGACCGTCCCCCGCCGGATCCGCCCCGTCCCGCGGCGCCACGCGAGGCGCTGCGGGGTACAGGCCGTACCGCGCCCGCCGGGCGTGAGTGGTGGGATCGGCTGCCTCAGCTACGCCGAGACAGCCCGGCAACCAGCCGAAGAGCGGGTCACATGCCGTCGCCGGACCACTCCCCGCGCGAACGGGACCGCACCGGCAGCGACGACAGGACCGGGTGGATGTGCCCGTCGTGCTCGTCGTAGTTCTCCGCGTGGCCGCCGTACTCGACCCACTCGCCGGTGGTGTACCAGTTGGTCAGCTCGCCGTCGGAGCGCAGGATCCAGTCGATGTCGGTCTCCGCGACGAAGTGGCCGTGCTTGACCCGGGCCGGCCGGAAACAGTAGGTGCCGTCGTCGATGTCGCCGAAGTTGTAGGCCATCCTCCCGGAGAGGGTGTAGAACTCCTCGTAGCACGGGTGGTGGGCGAGCCGGTGGTCGGTCCAGCCCTTGGGCGCGCGGATCAGCCGGGTGTAGAAGCCGGTCTTCGGGTCGCGGTGCAGCAGCTTGATGTAGAGCGGGGAGAGCGGCCCGACCGACGGGGCCTCGGTCCACTCCATCTTCTCGGCGTCCATCACGGTGACGCCCTCGGTGGACTCCGGGGACGCCTCGGCCGACGCCTCGCCGAGGTTGGTGAACGGGTCGAACCCGCAGTCGCCGTACTCGCGCCAGTGCAGCACCCGGGAGCCCTCGCGGATCTTGATCCAGTCCATGGCCGTGCCCTTGGGGACCTGCACGTAGCCGCCGGCGCCGAGTTCCCGGCCGCCGTACACCATGGAGCCCTCGACCACGTAGAACTCGGTGTCGGCGTGCACGATCCCGGCGCCGCGGCCCCAGTCCGCGGTGGCGTGCAGCGACAGCGAGGACGAGCCGTCCTCCTCGTCGGTCGACAGGCGGCGCTCGAGGATCCTTCCCTCACCGTACGGCAGCTCACCGGCATGGAAGATGTAGTCGTCTTCGTGGATCAACTCCACATGTGCCCTCACGGCGCACTCCTCAGCTCGCGTTTCAGGATCTTGCCGGCGGCGTTGCGGGGCAGCGCCGCGACCGTTCGGTACTGCTTGGGGACCTTGAACCCGGCCAGCCGTGACCGCAGGAAGTCCTCCAGCGTGCCGGCCTCGACGGGCGAGCGGCCGACGTAGTAGGCGACGACCCGCTCCCCCCACCGCTCGTCCGGCTCGCCGACGACCGCGCACTCGGTCACCGCCGGGTGGGTGAGCAGCACCTCCTCGACGTCCCGGGGGTAGACGTTCACACCGCCCGTGATGATCACGTCCTTGACCCGGTCGACGATGGAGATGAAGCCCTCCTCGTCGCGGATCACGATGTCGCCGGAGGTGAGGAAGCCGTCCTCGGTGGTGCAGGCGGCGGTGGCGGCCGGGTTCTCGTGGTAGCCGTTCATCAGGTACGGCGAGCGGCTGTACAGCTCGCCGGGCTGACCGGGTTCGACGGGGGCGCCGTCCGGGCCGACGATCCGGACCTGGGTGCCGAACCACGGATGCCCGACGGTCCCGGCCTTGCGGCGGGCGTCCGGCGGCCGCAGGTTGGTGACCACCCCCGCCTCGGTGGAGCCGTAGAGCTCGTGCACGCCGACGCCGGGGAACGCCTCGAACACCCACTCCTTGAGCACCTTGGGCAGGGCCGCCGCGTTGAAGTAGAGGGTGTCGAGCGTCGGCAGGGCCGGGACCTTCTCGAGCGCGGAACGGATCAGTTGCGCGTGCGTCGGGACGAGGAACACCGACTGGGCGCCGTCGCGCTGGATCATGTCGAGCAGCGCGTCCGGCTGGAAGGAGCGCAGCATGCTGACGGTCGCCCCGCAGTGGACGGCCGCGTAGGCGAAGGCGAACCCGGCGCCGTGGTACATCGGGGCGACCGCGACGGTCCGCCGTCCCGGCCCGAGGCCCCACTCCAGCGCGGTGGCGTAGAAGGTAAGCGACCGGGACCGGTGCGAGATCAGCACGCCCTTGGGGTCGCCGGTGGTTCCGGCCGTGTAGGCGATGCAGAACGGGTCACGCTCGTCCACCGGGATCCACGGGTCCACGGCCCGGGCGGCGTCAAGCCACGCCTCGTACTCCGGCCCGATGCTCACCACCCGGCCGCCGAAGCCGTCCGGCACGGCCCCGGCCAGCGCCGGGTCCACGAGGAGCGCCCGCGACCCGGAGTGGCCGAGGATGAAGTCCACCTCGGGCGCGGTGAGCCGCGGGTTGACCGGCACCAGCACCAGGCCGGCCTTGGCGATGCCGGCCGCGATCTCCGGGTATTCGAGCCGGTTGCCGCAGAGCAGCGCCACCCGGTCGCCGTGGGCGAGCCCGTGGGCCAGCAGCGCGCAGGCGAGCCGTGAGGAACGCTCGTCGAGCGCCGCGTACTTGAGTTCCCGATCCCCGTCGCGCACCGCGACCACGTCCGGGGTGGCCCGGCCGAACTCGCGCACGCCACCGGCGATCGTCAGATCAGCACCACCCGGCCGCAACATGCGAGAATGGAAACACCGTTTCCATTCATGGCGCAAGAGGGAAATCGCCGGCCCGGCCGAGTTGCGCGGGAACCGACGCGAGCCCGAGTTCCGACCCGATCCAGGCGCCGACGGCGGCCGCCGCGGTCACGTCGACGCCGGTCCTCAGCGCCGACCGGTTCAGCAGGTAGGCGAGGTCCTCGGTGGCGATGTTCCCGGTGGCGGCCGGCGCGAACGGGCACCCGCCGATCCCGCCGAGACTGGCGTCCAGCGCCCCGAAACCGCTCGCCACCGCGGCGCTCGCGTTGGCGTACCCCGCGTTTCTGGTGTTGTGGAAGTGAGCGCGCAGCGGCACGCCCGCGGCGACCGATCGCACCTGCGCCGCCAGCTCGGTGACCTGCCCCGGCACGCCGACGCCGATGGTGTCGGCCAGGCAGATCTCGTCCATCGGGCCGGCGTCCTCGACGATCGAGCGCACCCGGGAGGCGGGGACCGGACCCGTGAACGGGCACCCGAACGCGGCGGCCACCGTCAACGTCACGAAGAATCCGGCGTCGCGGGCGCGTGCCGCGACCGCGCGAAAGGCCTCCAGCGAGGAGGCCGTGGACATCCCCTGGTTGCGGCGGGAGAACTCATCGCTTGCGACGACCACATAGTTGATCTCGTCGGGCCGCGCGGCCTCCAGCGCCAGAGCCCGGTCCAACCCGCGCCCGTTCAGGACCAGCGCGGCATACCGCACGCCGGGCGAACGCGGGACGCCCCGCAGCACCTCCTCGGCGTCGGCCATCTGCGGGACCCGGTCCGGCCGGGCGAAGGCGGCCACCTCGATACGCCGCAGTCCCGTCGCGAAGGCCCGCCGCACGTACTCGACCTTGACGGAGGCCGGCAGCACCTTCTTCTCGTTCTGCAGCCCGTCCCGCGGCCCGACCTCGACGATCTCCACGCCCGACACCCCTTGTTTCTTCTAGCGAAACATCGTTTCGCAAGTATAGGGTGACGGCGTGACCGCGCCATTGTCTGACATTCGCGTCCTGGAAACCGGAACCCTGCTCGCCGGCCCGTTCTGCGGGCAGCTCCTCGGCGACTTCGGGGCCGAGGTGATCAAGCTGGAGGACCCCGGCAAGGGCGATCCGATGCGCCAGTGGGGACGCGAGAAACCGCACGGCCAGTCCCTCTGGTGGCCGGTGGTGGCCCGCAACAAGAAGTCGGTCACCTGCAACCTGCGCACCGCCGAGGGCCAGTCCCTGGTCCGACGGCTGGTGGAGAGGTCCGACGTGCTCCTGGAGAACTTCCGGCCCGGCACCCTGGAGCGCTGGGGCCTCTCCTACGAGGCACTGTCCGAGATCAACCCCCGGCTCATTCTGGTACGGGTGACCGGTTACGGCCAGACCGGACCGTATTCGCCGCGTGCCGGGTTCGGCTCGATCGGCGAGGCGATGGGCGGGCTGCGGTATGTGACCGGCGAGCCCGACCGGGCCCCGTCACGGTCCGGCATCTCGATCGGTGACTCGCTCGCCGCCACCTACGCCGCCTTCGGCACACTGG
Source organism: Actinoplanes sp. NPDC049802 (assembly GCF_040656595.1). Classification (NCBI taxonomy): domain Bacteria; kingdom Bacillati; phylum Actinomycetota; class Actinomycetes; order Micromonosporales; family Micromonosporaceae; genus Actinoplanes; species Actinoplanes sp. NPDC049802. The sequence goes on along the minus strand of NZ_JBFAMR010000024.1, from coordinate 45,411 downwards.
CCGCCCTGCACGCCCGCGAGCGCACCGGCCGCGGCCAGGTCGTCGACTCGGCGATCTACGAGGCGGTCCTGGCCATGATGGAGTCGCTGATCCCGGAGTGGGGCGTCGCCGGGTACCGCCGTGAGCGCACCGGCCCGATCCTGCCGAACGTGGCGCCCAGCAACGTCTACCCCACCGCCGACGGCTCCGACGTGCTGATCGCCGCCAACCAGGACACCGTGTTCCGCCGGCTGGCCGACGTGATGGAGCGCCCCGACCTGCCGGCCGACACCCGGTACGCCACGCACGGCGCCCGCGGCGAGAACCAGACCGAGCTCGACGACGTCATCTCCGCCTGGACGCGGACCATCCCGTCGGCGAAGCTGCTGTCCATGCTGCACGAGGCCGGCGTCCCGGCGGGCGGCATCTACACCGCCGAGGACATCATCGCCGACCCGCACGTGCAAGCCCGCCAGGCGGTCATCGAGGTGGAGCATCCCGAGTTCGGCCGGATCCCGATGCAGAACGTCGCACCCCGGCTGTCCGGGACCCCCGGCGAGGTCAAGTGGGCCGGCCCGGCGCTGGGCTCCGGCAACGAGGAGATCTACCAGGGCCTGCTGGGCCTCACCGGCGAGGAACTGGCCGACTTGAAGACCCGCGGGATCATCTGATGCCCGGGCTCGGCGAGGACTACGCGAAGGCCGGGTTCGCGCGGCGGCTCGGCTGGGGGTCCCGGCCCGCGGTGCTGCTGGTGGACGCGGCACTGGCGTACACCGACCCGGACTCGCCGCTCTTCCTCACCACCGGCGCGAAGGCCGCCGAGGCGATGTCCGAGCTCGCCGACGCCGCCCGCTCCGCCGGGATCCCGGTCCTCTGGAGCCGGGTCCACTTCGCCGACGAGACGTGCGCGGAGGCGCCGCTGTTCGCCGCCAAGGTGCCGGCGCTCAAGGTGTTCGCCGACGGCAACCCGCTCGGCGGTTTCGCGCCGCCACTGTGCCCGGCGCCCGGCGAACAGGTGGTGGTCAAGCACTACGCGAGCGCCTTCGCCGGCACGTCCCTGGCCGCCTGGCTGGCCTCGCACTCGATCGACACACTGCTCATCGGCGGCTACTCCACCTCGGGCTGCGTCCGCGCCTCGGCCCTCGACACGCTCCAGCACGGCTTCCGCCCGATCGTCGTCCGCGAGGCCTGCGCCGACCGTGACGGCGGCCCGCACGAACACAACCTCTTCGATCTCGACGCCAAATACGCCGACGTGGTCACCCTCGCCGAAACCATTCAAACCATCGTCTGGTACGCGGAGGACCGTCCCCGGTAGACGGCGCCGTCCCGTGGCGCACGGCGATCCCGCTGCCACGCGCGCCCGTGCCGCCCGTTCCGGGCGGAGCCGCCGGCACGGTCCGCATCATCCCGGGCACGCCTTTCGCCGCATCGACATATCTGTTAGGAACATCTGGCAGGCGTGAGGGGTGATCACTTGTCCCGTTCCAGCCAGACCCGGATGGCGGTTCTCGGCGCCTTGAGCATCGAGCCGATGACGGCCTACGCCCTACGTGTGGCGATCCGCGACGTGCTCGGGCATTTCTGGAGCGAGAGCTTCGGCCAGATCTATCCGGCGTTGCGGGCCCTCGAGGACACCGGCCGGGTGCGGCGGCGACCGGGCGCCCGGGCGGGCTCCTCGGTCTTCGAGATCACCGAGTCCGGTTCGGCCGAGTTGCTCGGCCTGCTGCTGGAACCGGTCCAGGACAGTCCGCCCCGTGACGGGCTGCTGCTGCGCCTCTTCTTCGGCCGCGCCCTGGGCCCGGAGCACTGCGCGGCGCTGCTGCGCGAGACCCGTGACGCGGCCGGGGCCCGCCTCCGGCGGTACGAGGGGCTGCTCGCCGGGCTGAGCGTGACCGAACGCGACACGCCCGACTGGGCGTTCGTGCGGATCACGCTGCGCGCCGCGATCCATCAGTCCCGGTCCACGCTGGAGTGGGCCGAGGAGTCGCTCACGGCGTTCGCGGCGAAGCCGGCAGCCTGAGACCGGGAACCGGCGGCCTGAGAGCGGAAACCGGCGGCCTGAGAGCGGAAACCGGCGGCCGTGCGGCCGCCGGCTCCGCTGGGGAGTGTCAGCCGAGCGTCTGGATCACGCCCGCGGTGAGCAGGCCCTGATAGTAGGCGCCGCCCGGGTAGTAGGTCGCGGTGGTGGTGCCGGCCACCGCGTCGGCGGCCCAGTTGACCGCGAAGGTCTGCAGGGCGGTGACGTTCTGCGACTTCGGCGCGCCGCCGGTGAGCGTGCAGAGCCAATTGGTGCTGGCGCCCTCGGCATCGCAGTGCGACCCGGTGGTGAGCCGGACCCCGAGGAACGGCCGGTCGACCCGGGCGAGCAACTCCACGGTTCCGCTGGCGTTGCTGTTGGAGAGGTAGGGCGGCGAGGAGATCGTCGTGATCGGCAGCGAGGTGCCGTTCAACCCGGTGAGGGCGTCCGCCATGTTGGTGCCCGACGGCGACTTGACCGGGTCGAGAAGTTGCAGGTATTCGAGGTTCCCGAACGCGGCCGGGAACGTGGTGCGCAGCCGGTTCGCGATGTAGGCGACCGCGTCGCCGCCGGCGGAGTGCCCGGCCAGCACGTACTTCGCGGGCAGTGTGCTGCCGGCGCGCCCGGCCGTGGTCGCCGCCTTCGCGTAACTGGTGGGCAGCGCCTTACCGGCGGTGGTAGCCTCGCCGATCCAGGCGGCGACGCTGTTGAGGAACGCGGTGTTGTCGCCCTGGTTGCTGACCGTGCAGCCGCTGGAGTTGATCGACGGCAGGGTCGGGGTGAAGACCAGGAAGCCGGCGGCCTGGTATTTCCGGGCCAGCGCGGCGACATGGCTGTTCGAGCGGGAGAATCCGTGCTGCAGGAAGACCAGGGCCTTCGGGCTGGTGGTCTCGGGGAAGAACCAGTCGGCGTCCTGGGTGTAGGTCGAACTGCCGCACGGGACGGTGATGTCACCATCGATCTCGGCCGCAGCGGCCCGGGCGGGCGCGGCGGTAACGGCCAGTACGCCGGCGGACATGACGAGCGCGGCGACGATGCGATGTAGGGACAGGTACACGGGACCTCCAAGTGGTCAGCCGTAACACTCTCCGAAACAGTGTTTCCATTAGCGTGCATCCCTGGCGCCCTGTCAAGCGCGCGAACGAGCCCGGCCACCCGCGACAGCGGGCGGCCGGGCTCGACCCGGCTGGTTGTCGGCGCTGCCTCAGCTCTACCGAGACAGCGCCGACAACCAGCCGGTCCGGGGTTCAGTCCTCGTAACCGGGCACCACGAGGGGGTGGCGCTCCTCGTCACGCGCGGCGATGCCGGCCATCGACCGCAGATACTGACGCCTGGTGATCTCGCCGTCCAGGAGTTGCGAGCACAGCACACCCTCCAGGCTCTCCGGCGCGAAGAACGCCTCCGGGATGTTCAGCGGCTCAGCCTCGGCCCGAGCCTCCGCCCGCACCCCGCGCACCGCGAGCACGCAGGCGGCGGCCAGGACCAGGATGAGAAGGGACAGGATCAGCATTGCCACCGCCTTGTCGGTCACCGCGGGGCGCCGTGCCCCGCCTGACAGAGAGAACGGATCACAGGGCGTGCCGGTTCGACGATTTCCGTCACTCCTGGCTACAAAGTCTCGGCCCGCGAATCGGGCACTCCACTAGATCACGACACGTTCCGGTACGCGGTATGCCCGGAATTTACGAAATTTCGCTATCTTCTCCGTTGTGACCGGAAAGCGTGCTATATCACCGCCGCCCGACTACCACGGCTTCAGTCGCCTCGCCGGGGACCCCGAACCCGTGCCCGACGGCGACCACCGGGTCCGCCTGCGCCCGCTGTCCCGGCGCCGCCCGGTCCGATCCGCGCTGATCGCGCTGTTCGCCTTCGCGTTCGAGACGACGTTCTTCGGCTGGTTGCTCGCCTCGATCGAGGTGCCCGACCGGCGGGCCGACACGGCCCTGTTCGCCACCACCGTCTTCATGATCGGCGCGACCGCCCTGATCGAACTGTTCCGCCTGGTCAACGTGGTCACTCTGTGCCTCGCGACGCTGCGGGCCCGGGATCCGCGGCCGGTGCCGCCGGACCCGTCGCTGCGGGTCGCCTTCCTCACCACGATCGTCCCCGGCAAGGAGCCGGTCGAGATGGTCGAGCGGACGCTGCGCGCCGCCCGGCGGATCCGGCACCCCGGCCGCTACCACGTGTGGCTGCTGGACGAGGGCGACGACCCCGGGGTACGGGCGATGTGCGCCCGCATCGGCGTGCACCACTTCAGTCGCAGGGGCGTGCCGGACTGGAACACGCCGGCCGGGGCCTTCAAGGCGAGAACCAAGCACGGCAACTACAACGCGTGGGTGGACCGGCACGGCGACCGGTACGACGTGTTCGTCTCGGTCGACCCGGATCACGTGCCGCTGCCGAACTTCTGCGAGCGGCTGCTCGGCTACTTCCGCGACCCGGACGTGGCGTTCGTGATCGGCCCGCAGATCTACGGCAACTGCGACAACGTGATCACCCGCTGGGCCGAGTCGCAGCAGTACCTGTTCCACTCGCTGCTCCAGCGGGCCGGCAACCGGCTGGGCGTCCCGATGCTGGTCGGCACCAACAACGCGGTCCGCATCACGGCGCTGCGGTCGATCGGCGGGCTGCAGGACTCGATCACCGAGGACATGGCCACCAGCCTGGTCGCGCACGCCACCCGCAACCCGCGGACCGGGCGCCGCTGGCGATCGGTCTACACGCCGGACGTGCTGGCCGTCGGCGAGGGCCCGTCGTCCTGGACCGACTACTTCAGCCAGCAGCACCGCTGGTCACGGGGCACCGACGAGGTGTGCGTGGCCGGCTTCGCCCGGATGGTCCACCGGCTGGGCGTACGGCGGTCGCTGCACTACGCGCTGCTGATGGCGTACTACCCGCTCACCGCGATCGCGTGGCTGCTCGGCGCCGCCACGGCCGCCTGTCACGTGCTGCTCGGTGCGAAGGGCGTCCAGGTGCCGCAGGAGGTGTGGCTGATGCTCTACGTGGACGCCGCGGTGTTCCAGGTGTGCCTGTACCTGTGGAACCGCCGGCACAACGTGAGCCCGCACGAGGAGGCCGGCTCCTCCGGGCTGTCCGGCATGTTGCTGTCCACCCTGTGCGCGCCGATCTACGTGACGTCGTTCCTGCAGGCGGTGCTGCGCCGCCGGGCCGGTTTCGTGGTGACCCCGAAAGGCGATTCGGCCAGCCCGGACCGGCTGCTCACCTTCCGTACGCATCTGCGCTGGGCCGTCTTCTTCGCGGCCCTGCTGATGGTGGCCGCCATGACCGGCCACGCGCACGGCTTCATGTGGCTGTGGCCGTCGCTGAACCTGGCGGTCTGCCTCGCCCCGCCGGCGATCTGGGCGCTGCAGGCGCTGCGCCGGCGGCGGCACGGCCGTGCGATTCCCGCTCTGACCGACCGAAAGGAACTGATCGAGGTGGCAACCCGATGACCGCCCGGAGACGACCGACCCTGGCCCGGCGGCTGATCACCGCGCTCGTGGTGATCCCGGCGGTGGCCGCCGTGGTGACCGTGAACCGGCCGATCGTCGGTTTCGCCGCGGAGCGCTACCACGAGTTCAGCATCAACCGGCAGTCCTACAAGGAGCGGTTCGGCCACTGGTCGATGCTGCCCGTGCCGGGGCGATTCCGGATCAACGCGGTCCACGCGGCGCTGCTGCGGACCGGCAAGGTGCTGATCATCGCGGGTTCCGGCAACAACCGGGAGAAGTTCGAGGCGGGCTCGTTCCGCTCGATCCTGTGGGATCCGGACACCGACGAGTTCAAGGACGTGCCCACCCCGACCGACCTGTTCTGCGGTGGGCACACCTTCCTGCCCAACGGCAATCTGCTGGTGGCCGGCGGCACCAAGTCGTACGAGGTGCTCGAGGAGAACATCGAGAACGCCGCCGGGGTCATGAAGATCAAGAACGAGTCGCCGGACGGCGGCCCGCGCGTCTTCCGTAAGGGCACCCGGCTGTTGAGCGCCGACGGCCGCGTCTACCTGACCAGGGCGGACGTTACCGTGCCCCCGGCGACGAAGATGACGCACGGCCCGCACACCATGGTCCACGCCGGGGAGGTGGAGGTCTGGGTGGACGCCGCCGAACCCGGTGACGCCCCAGTCGTGAAGACCCCGGCGCAGTACCGGATCGAGGGCCTGACCGGGCTGGACACCCGCAACCTGTACGGCGTCTCCGACAAGATCACCCGGGAGAAGCAGGAGTACGGCGGGGACCGCACGTCGTACGAGTTCGACCCGATCGCCGAGCGTTACGTGCGCACCGGCAACCTGACCGAGCACCGCTGGTACCCGACGCTGGCGCCGCTGCCCGGCGGTGACGTGCTGGCCGTCTCCGGGCTGGACGAGTTCGGCCGGATGCTGCCCGGCGTGAACGAGCGTTACCGGGTGGCGAAACGCCGATGGGTGGCCGCGCCGGAGCTGGAGCGGGTGTTCCCCACCTATCCGGCGCTGTTCCTGACCGCCGACGAGCGGCTGTTCTTCTCCGGTTCCAACGCCGGGTACGGCTCGGCCACCGAGGGCCGCACCCCCGGGCTGTGGGACGTGCGCACCAACGGTTTCCAGACGGTGCCCGGCCTGGCCGACCCGACGATGACCGAGACCAGCGCCTCGGTGATGCTGCCGCCCGCCCAGGACCAGAAGGTGATGATCATGGGCGGTGGCGAGGTGGGCGACTCACCGGTCTCCACGGCCCGCACCGCGATCGCCGACCTGGACGAGCCACGGCCCGTCTACCGGCCCGGCCCCGATCTGCCGCACCCGACCCGCTATCTGAACGCCGTGGTGCTGCCCGACGACACCGTCTTCACCAGCGGCGGCTCGTCCGGGTACCGGGGCGGGCCGTACGAGGGACGATCCCGCAGCGACCTGCTGACCGCGCAGATCTTCGACCCGCGCCGCGAGCGGTTCACCGAGGCGGCGGCGCCCCGGGTGGGCCGCAACTACCACTCGGAGGCGCTGCTGCTGCCGGACGGGCGGGTGATCACCCTGGGCAGCGACCCGATCTACGACCCGTCCGGGAAGAACCCCGGGAAGTTCGAGCAGCGGATCGAGATCTACAGTCCGCCGTACCTGTTCGAGGGCGACCGGCCGACCATCCTGTCCGGGCCGCGGACCGTGCGGCCGGGGCGCAAGGCCGGCTTCGCCACCCCGGACGCCGACCGGGTCGTCCGGGCCCGGCTGGTCCGGCCCAGTTCGGTCACCCACGGGACCGATGTGGACCAGCGGTCGGTGGAGCTGGGCGTCCGGCGGACCCCCGGCGGTCTGTCCCTCTCCGTACCGGAGAAACGCGGCCTGCTCCCACCCGGCTGGTACATGCTCTTCCTGATCGACGACGAGGGCGTGCCGAGCCCGGCGCGGTGGGTGCGAGTGGCTTGACGGCTCAGTTGGTGGCGAGCCCGAGCGCGTACTCGGGCCACCACTGACCGGCCGGCGGCGCCCCCGGCCCGCAGGCCCCGTCCGACTCCCCCGGCCGTTTCACCCAGAGGAAGGCGTCGACCCGCGGCACCCCGGTGTCGGTGGTCGGCGCCGGCCCGAGCGCCCGGCCGGGCGGGTTGCACCAGTGGCCGTCGGCGTCGGCCTTGTCGACCGGGGCCGGCCCGTTGCCGTTGCGGCTCGTGTCGATGACGAACGGCATCCCGCCGATACGGTCGGAGATCCTGGTCCCGTACGCGATGTTGGCCTCGGTGGTCTCGAAGTTGGCCACGTTGAGGCTGAACCCGTCGGCCTCGCGCACCCCGGCGCGTTCCAGGGTCTCCGCCACCCGGTCCACGTCCTTGATCCAGCCGGGGTTGCCGGCGTCCAGGTAGACGCGTACCCCCGGGTCCTGTTTGAACGTCCTGATCGCCTCCCGGAGCAGGGTGAGCCGCTCCTCGACGCCTGCCCCGCCGACGAGGCAGTCGTCGATGGCGTGCGGCACCGCGTCCGGTTCCAGGACGACGACCACCGGGTGCCCGCGGACCACACCGGCCAGTTCGGCGATCCACGCCCGGTAGGCGCCGGCGTCCGGGGCGCCGCCGCTGGAGTGGCCGCCGCAGTCACGTCCCGGCACGTAGTAGGGCACCAGCACCGCGGTCCGGCCGTGCGCGGCCGCCGCCTCGACGAGCCGCCGGGCACGGTCCTGAAAACCGGGGTAGCCGTCGGCGAACCAGACGGCGGCCGCCGCGGCGGCGATGCGGCGCAGCGCGGCGGCGTCCGCACCGCGGCCGCCCGCCTCCCACGCGGCCACCTGCCCCACCGCCGGCGCGTCCGGTTCCACGAAGAACACGGACTCGGTACGCGGCGACGGTGACGGCGAGGGCGCCGGGGTGGCCTGCGGCCGCGGTGCGGAGGTGCATCCGGCGAGAACGACCACCGCGGCGAGGCCGCCGAGAGCAGGGAGGTTTCTCATCCGGGCGAACGCTACCTACCCGATCGGGGCTCAGCGCACCGACCGTGCCGCCACTATCGCCTGTTCGAGTGCCGGAATTCCCTCCAACCGGTAGGTGACGGTGCCGGTCGTCCAGATGAGTGTGGGCCCGGCCAGCCGTGCCGTCTCGCTCCGCTGCACGCCGTCGCGGCCCACATAGGTGAGCGGATGCGGCCGTGGCAGCCAGGCCGCCACCAGCACCGTGCCGCCCAGGTCCACCGGCCGCGCGTCCGGTGACGTCTTGAGGAAGGTCGTCTGCAGCTGCCCGTCGAACTGGTCGAACCGGACGCTTCCGCCCTGGTAGACCAGGGTGATCACCCGTGGGCGCCCCTGCCCGTCCGGGTCGGCCGTCAGCACCTGCTCCGGCTGTCCCAGCGCCTCGGGCACGCCGACCGGGAAGGCGGCGGCCCGGCGGACGGCGTCGAGCGAGGAGCCGCCCGGCGACGGCAGCGGGGCGGGGGTGGCGGGCAGGTCGCTACGGGACTGCTCCGCCCGTACCTCGATGCCGGCGACACGCAGCAGGCCGCCGATCACCTCGGCCACCGCGGCGCGGGCCGGGGCGACGAGGGTGACCGAGGCGACGAGCGCGGCCACCAGGCCGGCGAGGACGAGACGGGCGCGAGGCCGTCGCGGTGCGGGCCGGGCGAGGCGCGCACGCACCGCGTCCCTCTGATCGACAGCCGGGGGTACGCGCAGACGACCGCCCAGTTCACGAAGTTCCGCGATGAGATCGTCGGGTTCAGGCACCGGGCACCTCCGTGATCGGCAGCCGGTCGCGCAGTCTCGTCAGCGCCCGGGAGGTCCGCGACTTGACCGTCCCGCGCGGCAGGCCCAGGGTCACCGCGGTCTCCGCCTCGGACAGGTCGAGCAGGTAGCGGCAGACCAGCACGTCACGGTCCCGCCGGTCGAGCGCCCGCAACTGCTCGACCAGGACGCGGCGGCGCTCACCGGCCATCGCCGACTCGGCCGGGTCCGGCTCCAGTGGCAGCGGATCCTCCCGGACGGCGGCGCGCAGCCACAACCCTTCCCGGCGGCGGCGCGACCGGACCAGGTTGCGGGTCTCGTTGGCCACGATGGCCAGCAGCCACGCCTTGAACCCGGCCTCGCCCCGGAACCGGTCCAACTGCCGGTACGCCTTCACGAACGCCTCCTGCACCACGTCGTCCGCGTCGGCGCCGGCACCCAGCAGGACCGCGGCCCGGTGCGCCGGCACGGTGCAGCGCGCGACCAGCACCTCGTACGCGTCCAGGTCGCCCCCGCGAGCCCGGGCCACCACGGTCGCCTCGTCGATATCGATGGCCGCCCCTTCCGACAACAGCACACCTTAGAGACACCGCCCGCCGGGAACCGGTTCCCGGCGGGCGGTGTCTCCATGACATGACGACCCGCCGCAACGTGTTGATGCTCGCCGGCTCGGCCCTCGTACTGGCCGGATGCCGGGAGTCCGCTCCCGCCGTCACCGGCACCTCCGCACCGGACGTGCTGCTCGCCGACTCCGGCCGCGGGCTGCTGCGCCTGGGCCCGTTCGGCGAGCAGGTGCTCGGTACGGCCGCCGCCGGGTTCGACGGGGCCCACCTGTTCCGCGCCCACGACGGCGGCCTGGAGCGGATCCGCCCGGAGACCGGGCTGAGCGTTCTGCGCACCCCGCTGAAGGACGGGTGGCTGCCCCGGGTCGTCGCCACCGACGGCCGGGCGTGCGCGCTGAGCCGGTCGGGGGCCTCCGACCGTCCCGCCGCGCGCCCCCGGACCCCGCTGCTGATCGCCGGCCCCGACGGCGAGCGCGAGTACGACCTGCCCGGGGTGATCGAGCCGGACGCGTTCACCGCCGACGGGACCGGGCTGTTCGTGCTGGACTGGCTGCCGGCCACCGCACCGGACCACTACCGGGTGCGGCTGCTCGACCTCGCCACCGGGGAGATCCGGCCGCTGTCCACCCGGGACAAGCGGGCGGTGCCGCCCGGCGCCGAGGAGCAGATGCGCGGCGACGGACGGCAGGCGGTGCTGTCCGCCGACCGGAAGATGCTGTTCACGCTCTACACCCATCAGCCCGGCCACCGGCACACCCGGGATCTGCTGTCCGGGCGGCCGGGCGGCGCGCACGCCTTCGTGCACGTGCTGCACCTGGTCGACGGGTGGGCGTACTGCCTGGATCTGCCGCACCCGTTCGGTGAGGGGCCGGTGGCCGGGCACGCGCTGGCCGCCGACGCCCGGAATCTGTTCGTCGCCGACGTGAACTCCGGGAAGCTCGCCTACGCGAGCCCGGCGACGCTGACGATCGACCGGGTGGTGGACGTGCCCGTCACCAGAGACGTTCCGGCCGCCCTGGCCCTGAGCACCGACGACCGGGTGCTGCTCGGCGCGGGCCGGACCGTCACCGCCGTGAACCGGGTCTCCGGTGCGGCGGCCGACGGGTGGGCGGTCCCCGGCCCGGTACGCGGGCTGGCGCTGAGCCGGGACGGCAGCCGTCTCCATGTGGGCGGGCCCGCCGGGGTGACCTGGCTGGACGCGCGAACCGGCGTCCCGCTCGGACGGACCGCGGTGGCGGGCCTCACCGCGTTACGCCACGTCGTCTGAGCGGCGCAGCACGTCCAGCAGGAACCACTCGTCCTCGTGGTGCACGACCGGGGTGAGGCCGGGGGTGGCGAGCAGCGCGGCGTGCGCGTTGAAGCCGTCGTAGCTGCCGCCGTTCTCCCGGTCCCGGAAGTGCACCGACACCAGGTCACCGCCCGGCTCCAGACGGGGGACCAGGTCGTCGAGCAGCGTCTTCAGGTCCGGGGCGGACAGGTAGTAGAGCAGGTCGCCGATGACGACCAGGTCGAAGACGCCGTCCGGCGGCTCGGCCGGCAGCTCGGCCCGTTCGGCCCGTACGTTCGCCAGGCCGGCGGTGTTGCGCCGGAGCAGGTCGACCGCCTCGGGGACGCTGTCCACGGCGAGGACCTCGTCGCAGCGGCCGGCCAGCATCCGGGTGAGCGTGCCGACCGAGGCGCCCGGCTCGTAACAGCGGCGGTACCGCTCGCGAGGCAGGCTGGCCATGGTGACGGCGAACTTGCGCCGGTCGTGCCACTTGCTGGCGATGTCCCACGGGTCGTCCTTCGCCAGGTAGAGCCCGGTGAAGTAGTCCAGGGAGACGGTGGTCTCGGGTGGCGCCGCGTCGCCCTCTGCTCGTGTCACCCGAGAATTCTGCCCCGGGGTCAGTCCGCCTCGACGGTCAGGGTGCCGACCCCCTCGGCCGCGACCAGGTCGATCCCACCGTCCCCGTCACCGACGGTGAACACCGACCGCTTGTCGACGCCACGGTTCCGGTCGCCGTACAGCTCCACCTCGCCGGCGCCGCGCTGGAGCACCGCCCGGACCCGGGTCCGGCCGTCGGTGGTGATCCGCCAGTCCCGGATGCCGCCGCCCATCGAGATGGGCACGACCGAGTCCTGCCGGGGCAGCGCGAGCGCCACCCGGCGGGCGCCGCCGAGCAGGTCCACCCGGCCGACCCGGCCGCCGGTCAGGTCGAACTCGCCGGACCGGACGCCGCCGCGCATCAGCACCGACCAGACCACCTCGGGGCTGAGCACCACGTCCAGCCGGGCCGGGCCGTCGCGGCCGGTCTCGGCGACGAACACCCGTACCGACGTGCCCTCGACCAGGGTCCGCGCCGTGATCCCGCTGTCCCGCGGCGTCGACACCGCGAACCAGCCCGCGCCGGGGTCGCCGATCCGTACGCCGACCTCGGTGGTGCCGTCGACCAGTTCGAAGGTGGCGGTGGGCGGGGCGAGCACGGGCGGGAGGCCGGTCTGTTCCACGCCGGCGGGCGGGGACGTCTCGATGGAGACCGGCGGGCCGGCCGGCGGGGTGGCAGGCGCGGCACCCGGCGGGGTGATGACGACCGGCGCCCGGGACGAGGTGCGGTCGGTGTCCGGGCCGAAGATCGTCCAGAACGCGGCGGCCATGACCAGGATGCCGGCGAGCAGGGGCACCACCGGCCGCCACAGCGGGCGGGGCGGCGGGCTGATGGTGGTCAGCTCCAGGGTGGGCCGGTGCGTGGACAGCGAATGCCACGCCGGTTCGGTGCGGGTGGCCTCGGCACCCTCGGCCTCGTAGTGGTCGGCGGCCGGCCCTGCCCGGTGCGGGGCGTCCGGCCAGAATTCCGATATGTCAGGTAGCTCGGTGTTCTCCGGGGCCTCGGCCGGCTTGCCCGGCTCCCCGGTCGCGGGCACGACGGGACTGTCCACGCTGCTCTCCTCGAAGCGCACGGATGGATCCGCCCGGGGATACGGATGTGAACGTCGCACGGATCAACTTGGGAGCGATCCCACGCTTTTTGGGACGGCGTTACCCCTTGCCTCCCGACACATTGACCGTGTAGATCCTTAACGGAACATTAAGTGGCAATGTGAGCGTTCTCCAGGAAGCGAATTTGATGCCGGAAGACGACACCCGCGACGGACTGCGGGTCGGCGGCTGGGTTCCGCCCTATTCACCCGGCGACGGAAGCGCCGGGCCGATCCGGCCGACCGTTCAACCCGCGCTCCCCAGCGGGTCCCATCCCCGTGACAATTTCCCCCGGCTCCGCGGCGCCGGGACGGCGCGACCACGCCTCGTCCTGGCCGCGGCGCTCTGCCTCGCCTGCGCGGCCACCGCCGCGGTCGCCGTCGCCCTGGACGCCGCCCGCGCACCGGAGCCGGTGGCCGCCGAGTTCTCCTTCCCGTCCGGCGCCCCGCAGACCTGGCCCGCGCTGCCACCGGGTCTCGGCGCGTCCCAGGTGCCGGTCAGCGTCCAGCCGTCCCCACCAGCGAGTTCGGCATCGGCGACGCCGTCGGCCGGGCACACCAGCGCGGCGCGCGCCACCACGGCGCCGACCCGTAGCGCCGGCGCGCGGCCGACCCGGACGGCCACCACGAACCCCGCGCCGGTGTCACTCTCCGTCGGCTCGACGGCCGGGCTGGCGGCCGCCGATCAGACCGCGCTGCGGGTCCGGCACCGCCACCACCGCGGCCGCCTGGACCGGATCGCCGACGGCGAGGGGGCCGACGCGAACTTCTGGATCCGATCCGGGCTCGCGAACCACGGCTGCGTCTCGTTCGAATCTGTTAACTTTCCCGGATATTATTTGCGGCACCGCAACTTCCAAATCCTGCTCGAACGCATCGACAACAGTGAGCTTTTCCGTCAGGACGCCACTTTCTGTCCACTCACGATTCGTTCCGGCGCCGCACTGGTGTTGCGGTCGAACAATTACCCGTCACACTATGTCGTGGCCGACGACCAGTGGTTGCGGATCGCCGAGACCTCCGCGGAACGGGCCACCGCGTTCGTGCCGCGGGCGGCGCTCTGACCGCTTTCCGGCCGGCCCATCCGGCCGGGAAGCGGTCAGACCGAACAGTGTGTGGGTTTCGGGTGCGCTCCGCGCCCGAAACCCACACACCGACACGCCCCGCAGCACCGACCAAACGTGGGGAGTACGGGCGCGCACCGCACCCAAACCCCACACACCACAGCACCAACCAAACGTGTGAAGTACGGGCGCGCACCGCACCCAAACCCCACACACCGCAGCAACGGCCAAGCGTGTGGGTTTCGGGCGCGGAGCGCACCCGAAACCCACACGGGTTCAGGGGTGGAAGACTGCTACTCCTCGCGGCTCCAGCATGTCGGGGGCGCCGGGGAGGGCCCGCAGGTCCACCGGCTCGGCGGTCCGGTTGATCAGGAACCAGTGGTCGCCGCGGATCGCCAGCTCCACCCGGCCGGCCAACTCGGCCGGCAGCTCGCCGGTCACCCCGGCCGGGCCCAGCAGCTGCGGCAACAGCACGGCGAGCCCGTCCGGGCCGAGGCGCGTGGAGACGTACGCCGCGGAGCCGTCACCCACCCGCCGCCGGGTGACGGCGGCCCGGTCCGCCTGCTCGCCGGTCTTGTACCGGGCCAGCACCTCGACGTCCGTGCCGGTCACGTCGACCCGGTCGGTCCACAGCGTCCCCGCCGTGCCGTTGTCCAGCGCCACGCTCTCGCCGTCGAGCAACGGCGCGAACTCCTCGATCCGGATGCCGAGCAGCTCCCGCAGCGCGCCCGGGTAGCCGCCCAGCCAGACGTGGTCGTGCTCGTCGACGATCCCGGAGAAGTACGTGGTGACCAGGTGCCCGCCGGACGCGACGTACCCGTTCAGCCGGTCCGCGAGGGCGGCCGGGACCACGTGCAGGATCGGGGCGACGAGCAGCCGGTACTCCTCCAGCGGCCCGCCGGTCGGCACCACGTCGGCACGGATGCCGGCGTCCAGCAGCGCGGTGTACCAGTCCAGCGCCTCCTGCCGGTAGCGCAGCCGGTCGGTGGGGTGCGAGTCCTGCTCGGACGCCCACCACGACTCCCAGTCGAAGACGATGCCGACCGCGGCGCGGCGACGGCGTGAGCCGGCGACGGGCGCCAGCTCGCGCAGCCGCTCCCCCAGCCGGGCCACCTCCCGGAACAGGTCGCTGTCGGTTCCCGCGTGCGGCAGCATCGCCGAGTGGTACTTCTCCGCTCCGGCCCGCGACTGCCGCCACTGGAAGAAGCAGACCGCGTCGGCGCCGTGGGCCACGTGGGTCAGCGAGTCGCGGGCCAGTTCGCCCGGCTTCTTCGCCACGTTGACCGGCTGCCAGTTGACCGCGCTGGCCGAGTGCTCCATCAGGAACCACGGCTCACCGCCGGCGAGGTTGCCGGTCAGGTTGGCCGAGAAGGACAGTTCGTCGCGGGCCTGCGGGCCGGGCAGCACGTAGTGGTCGTTGGACACGAAGTCCACCTCGGCCGCCCAGTCGGCGTAGTTCATCGGCTTCTGCTCGCCCATCACCATGAAGTTCGTGGTGATGGGTACGTCCGGGGTGATCCGGCGGAGCAGGTCGCGTTCGGCCCGCAGATGGTCCTTCAGCGCGTCCGAGGAGAACCGCTTGAAGTCGAGCTGCTGGGTCGGGTTCGGGTGCGAGGCGGCCAGGCGGGGCGGCAGGATCTCCGCGTAGTCGCCGTACCGCTGCGACCAGAAGGCGGTGCCCCAGGCGTGGTTGAGCGCTTCGATGCCGCCGTAGCGCCTCCGCAGCCAGACCCGGAAGGCGGCCGCCGCGTCGTCCGAGTAGTCGTAGACGTTGTGGCAGCCCAGCTCGTTGTTGACGTGCCAGGCGACCAGCGCCGGGTGCTCGGCGTACCGGGTGGCCAGCTTCTCCACCAGGCGCAGCGCGTGCTCGCGGAAGACCGGCGACGTGGGCCGCCAGTGCTGACGGGCGCCCGGCCACAGGATCTCACCGGTCCGGGTGACCGGCAGGATCTCCGGATGCTTGCGGGTCAGCCAGGGCGGCGGCGACGCGGTGGCGGTGGCCAGGTCGACCGTGATGCCGCCGGCGTGCAGCAGGTCCATCACCTCGTCCAGCCACGCGAAGTCGTACTCGCCCTCGCGGGGTTCCAGCCGCGCCCAGGAGAAGATCGCGAGACTGACGATGGTGACGCCGGCCGCGCGCATCGCGCGTACGTCGTCGTCCCAGACTTCGCGGGGCCACTGGTCGGGGTTGTAGTCGGCGCCGAATTCCAGACGCGCCGACCCGGCGCGGCGAAGCCAGCGCCGGGTCGTCTCGTTGCTCAGTGTCATTTAACTGTGAAGCCCTGTTCCTGGCCGTACTTGACCGAAGCGTCCTGCCAGGCTTTCAGCCCGTCCTGCAGGGTGCCCTGCCCGATGTACGCCTTGCCGACGGTGTCGCCGAAGATGCTGTTGGCGTACACCTGGAAAGGCAGGTAGGACCAGCCGGAGACGACCTGCCCGGCGGATTCGGCGAGAACCTCGTTGACCTTCTGGCCACCGAAGTACGGGAACTCCTTGTTCTTGAACTCCGGGGCGGCCAGGTGCTTGGTGGTGGCCGGGAAGGCCCCGTCGTCGATGCGGGTCTGCGCGCCCTCGTCGACGGCGGCGTACTTGAGGAACGCGTACGCGAGGGTCTTGCTGGCGCTCTTCTCCGGGATGGCCAGCGAGCTGCCGCCGTTCTCGGCGGTGGCCTTGCCGCCGGCCTCCCACTGCGGCATCGGGGCGACCCGCCACTTGCCCTTCGCCGCGGCCGCGCCCTTCTCCAGGTTGCTCGGCATCCAGGCGCCGGTGACCAGGGTGGCGATGGTGCCGTCGCCGAGGCCCTTGTACCACTCGTCGGTCCAGCCGACCACCGGCGAGAGCAGCTTGGCGTCGATCAGCTTCTGCCACTGGGTGGCGAACTTCGTGCTGCCCGGGTCGGCGAGGTTGACGCCGACCTCGGTGCCGTTGACCGTGTACGGCTTGCCGCCCGCCTGCCAGATGAGGCTGGTGGTGAACCCGGCGTCGCCGCTGTCACTGGTGATGTACGCCTTCGGGTCGGCCTTGTGCAGCTTCTCGGCTGCCGCCGCGTACTCCTCCCAGGTGGTCGGCACGGCGATCTGGTGCTTGTCGAACACCTCCTTGTTGTAGAAGAGCGCCATCGGGCCGGAGTCGATCGGGAAGCCGTAGATCTTGTCGCCGGTGTGCACCGCGTTCCAGGTGCCGGGGGTGAACGTGCCGTCCAGCGCGGCGGCCCCGTACGCGTTCAGGTCCGTCACCGACTTGGCGAGCGCGAACTGCGGCAGCGCGTAGTACTCGATCTGCGCCACGTCGGGGACCCCGGTGCCGGCCGTGATCGCGTTCTGCAGGGCGGTGTACTGGTCGTTGCCCGTACCCGCGTTGGTGAGGTTGATCTTGACTTTGGGGTATTTGGTCTGGAAGTCGGCGGCCACCTTGGTGAGCGTGGTGTCCCACGCCCACACGGTCAGGTTGCCCCCGGCCTCCAGAGCGGCGGCGATGTCCGCCTCGGGGACCGTGGTGGGGGCGGCGGCGTCCTCCGTCTCGTCGGAGCCGGAGCAGCCGGTGGCCAGCAGGGTTATCGACAGGGCGGCGCCCAGGAGCGCGCGCCGGCGGGTGATCGACATGACGCAATCCCTTCTCATTGCTTGACGCTCCCCGCGGCCAGACCCGACTGCCAGTAACGCTGCAGCAGCAGGAAGGCCACGGTGAGGGGGACGATGGTGAGCAGAGAGCCGGTGATCACGAGGTTGAAGACGACGTCTCCGCCGACCGTGGTGGCCTGCTCGCTCCACTGGTAGAGCCCCAGGGTGAGCGGGTAGAGGTCGGCGTCCTTGAGCATGATCAACGGGAGGAAGAAGTTGTTCCAGGTGGCGACGATGTTGAACAGCAGCACCGTCACCAGGCCGGGCGCGAGCAGCGGCAGGCCCAGTTTGAAGAAGCTGCGGAACTCGCCGGCCCCGTCGACCCGGGCCGACTCGAGGATCTCGTTCGGCACCGCCTCGACCGCGTAGGTCCACATCAGGTAGAGGCCGAACGGTGACACCAGCGAGGGGATGATGATCGCCCACGGGGTGTCGGTGAGCCCCATCTTGGCGAACATCAGGAACGTCGGTACGGCCAGCGCGGTGGGTGGCACCGCGATGCCGCCGAGGACCACGGCGAACACCACGCGGCGGCCCAGGAAGTCGAACTTCGCCAGCCCGTAGCCGGCCAGCGCGGCCAGCAGGGTGGCGCCTCCGGCGCCGACCACCACGTACAGCACGGTGTTCAGCAGCCAGCGGCCGAAGATCCCGTCCTGGTACGTGAAGGTGTCCGCGATGTTCGCGAACAGCGCGAAGTCGCCGGAGAACCAGAGGCCGAACGTGCCGAGCAGGTCCTCCTGGGTCTTGGTGGCGCTGATCAGCAGCCAGACCAGCGGCAGCAGCGTGTAGAGCAGCATCAGGCCGGTGACGATCGTGAGGGTGACGCTGCGCCGGCGGGGGCGGCCCGGTGGGACGGTCACTCAGGCCACCCCCCGCAGCGTGCGGCGCTGGAAGAGGTACGCGACGACCATCGTCGTCACGCCCATCAGGATCGCGACCGTGGCCGAGTAGTTGACCTGCTGCCCGGCGAAGGACAGCTGGTAGGCGTAGATGTTCGGGGTGAAGTAGGTGGTGATCGAGTTGGGCGCCAGGGTGTCCAGGATCTGCGGCTCGTTGAACAGCTGGAAACTGCCGATGATCGAGAAGACGGTGGCGACCACGAGCGGCCCGCGCAGCGCCGGCAGCTTGATCGCCCGGATGATGCGGAGCTGGCCGGCGCCGTCGATCGCCGCCGCCTCGTACAGCGCGGTGTCCACGACGCGCAGCCCGGAATACAGGATCAGCATGTTGTAGCCGACGAATTCCCAGGTCACGATGTTGCCGATGCTGGCGAGGATGAGGTCCGGGGCGAGCGGGTCGGGCAGCGTCACCCCGAACAACTCGTTGATGTTGCCGACCAGGCCGAACCGGGTGCCGTAGAGGAAGCCCCACATGAGCGCGGCCACCACGGCGGGCACGGCGTACGGCAGGAAGATCGCGATCCGGAAGAAGCCCGCTCCGTAGAGCCGCCCGCTGTCGATGGCGAGCGCCATCAGCAACGCCAGGCCCAGCATGATCGGCACCTGCACCAGCAGGAACAGCCCGACCCGGGTGACCGCCTCCCAGAACTGCGGGTCGGAGAGTGCCTTGGTGTAGTTGTCCATGCCGACGAAGGTGGTGCCGCCGACCAGCCTGGTGCGGAACAGGCTGAGGTAGATCGAGTAGCCGATCGGCGCCAGGAAGACCAGCGCGAAGACGCTGAGGAACGGACCGGTGAACTGCCACCCGATCCATGAACGCCGGGTCAAACCTGCCCCCCTCCAAGGATGTTCACGTAAACATGTGCGTCATGTTTACGTAAACATGACTGCCGTATAGTGGCACGTGCCACAAATCACGGTCAAGGAGTGATCAAGATCGAACCACCCCGGCTGCGCGCCGCCACGGACGTCCCGGGCGGCCGGCGCAAACAACGTGTGTCGATGGCTGACGTGGCCCGCCTGGCCGGAGTCTCCTCACAGACCGTCTCGCGCGTCGCCAACGGCCTGCCCGGCGTCGTCGAGACCACCCGTGAGCAGGTGCTCGCCGCGATGAGCGAGCTCGGCTACCGCCCCAACAGCGCGGCCCGCTCGCTGCGCTACGGGCGGTTCAACACCATCGGGGTGATCCTGTTCGGCCTGTCCTCCACCGGCAACAGCCGCACCGTGGAGGCGATCGCCACCCACGCGGCCGCGGAGGGCTACGCGATAACCCTCATCCCGGTCGGCGTCCCCACCCAGGACAATGTTCTGGGAGCGTTCACAAGAATGGGCGAGCTGGCGGTCGACGGCGTCATCCTCATCATCGAGGTGCACCTGCTCGACGCGGCCGCCGTGACCCTGCCGCCCGGCGTGCACGTGGTCGTCGTCGACTCCGACGCCGGCGACCGCTACCCGGTCGTCGACACCGACCAGGCCGACGGCGCCCGCCAGGCCGTCCGGCACCTGCTCGGCCTGGGTCACCGGACCGTCTGGCACCTGGCCGGCCCGGCCGAGTCGTTCTCCGCCGAACGCCGGGCCTCCGCCTGGCGACACGTCCTGGAGGAGGCCGGGCGGCCCGTTCCTCCGCTGGAACGCGGCGACTGGTCCGCCGACTCCGGCTACCGCGCCGGCCTACGGCTGGCCGCCGACCCGGCCTGCACGGCCGTCTTCGCCGCCAACGACCAGATGGCCCTGGGCGTGCTGCGCGCCCTCCACGAACGGGGCCGCCGGGTGCCGGCCGACGTCAGCGTGGTCGGCTTCGACGACATCGCGGACGCCGGGTCGTACCTGCCGCCGCTGACCACCGTGCACCAGGACTTCGCCGAGGTGGGGCGGCGGTGCGTGGACGCCCTGCTGGGCCAGATCCACGCCGGCCCGTCCGGGCCGGGCACCGACCTGGTCCCCACCCGCCTGGTGGTCCGTGCCAGCACGGCGCCCCCGGGATTGTGATCCGGGACTGCGCGCGACGGCACTTCCGCGAGACCCTGGAGCAAGAATTCACGACACGGAGGAGAAGCGCATGCCATCGAAACTCAGCGCCGCCGAGATCCTGGAGCGGGCCCGTGCCGGCACCGAGACGGCCACGGCCGACCGGGTGTTCGGAGCACCGATCGAGCGTGACGGCGTCACCGTCGTGCCGGTCGCCGTGGTGAGCGGGGGCGGCGGCGGAGGTGGCGGCGCGGGCGGGCCCGCCGGCACCGACGACGACACCCAGCAGGGCGAGGGCTCCGGCGGCGGGTTCGGCTTCACCGCCCGCCCGGCCGGCGTCTACGTCATCCGGGGCGGCGACGCCCACTGGCGCCCCGCCCTCGACGTCAACAAGATCATCATCGGCGGCCAACTGGTCGCGGTCGTGGCCCTGCTGGTCACCCGGTCGATCCTGCGCCGCCGCCGTCGCCGGTGACGGCCCGCTGCTTGCGGCGGCGCTCACCGATCTCCCAGGCGAGGATGTACTGCCGGATCATCCGGGCCACGTCCTCCTTGGTGTCGAAGGTGAGGATCAGGTGCTCGCCGGGGTCCCCGTGCGGCGCCGGGCGAACCGTGTGGACGGCACCGCTCAGCCGGGCCTCGGCGGTGCCCAGCCACACCGTGGCATCCACCCGGTCGCCCGGGGCCAGCGAGGTGGCCTGGTCGATCCAGCAGCGCAGACCGCCCTCGCTGATGTCCAGCAGCACCCCCTCGGACGGCTGGCCGGCGACCTCGGCGTCGAGCCGGACCATCGCTCCGGCCCCGCCACGCACGAACTCGCGCCGGTTGTCGTGACGGGCGCCGCCCGCCGGCACCAGGATCCATCGCGGCGGCGAGTCGGTCACCGCGCTCAAACGGCAGGGCAGCACGATCCGGTCCCGCGGCGGCGCCCAGAAGATCTCGAACTCCCGGCCCGGATGGAAGACGGTCAGGCCGGTGGTCTCCAGCGGGGCGGTGACGCTGAGAGCGCCGCCGTCGATCGCCTGCAGTTTCGAGCGGAGATTCAGACCCTCGCCCAGGACGAGGAAAATCGTGGTACCGACCTCCGGCAACTCGATCGGCGGCGCGCCCTCCGCGCCGGGCACGGACATCGGACCAGCTACACCGTTGCTCATCAGCTACCTCGGAATGACACCGTTCTCGGCAGTTCGGACGATCTTCCTTTCGGCCGCCGTCGCCGGAATGTGACCCTCCAGCCCGACTTTGTTCGCCGGAGGAGCGGCTCGACCGCATCCGCCGCCCCGGCCCCGCTGGATTCGTTCCGGGAGCCGCTCGCCCGCATCCGCCGCACCGCTGGATTCGTTCCGGGAGCGGCTCGCCCGCATCCGCCGCCCCGCCCCGCTAGGTTCGTTCCGGGAGCGGCTCGGGATAGCGGGCCAGCCGCAGGCGACGGGCGAAGACGGCCAGGGTGAGGCCGGCACAGAGCAGCCAGACGACCGCCGCGTGGGCGAGACCGCGCCACAGCAGGTCGGTGCCGGCGCCGTCGACCGCGTAGGTGCCGATCTCCCGTGCCGACCAGAACGGCATGAACTTGGCGACCGTACCGGCCGGGTCGGCGAGCATCTGCACGGCACAGACCGAGAGCAGGGCCAGGGCGCCCTCCAGCTCGCGGGGCAGCAGCGCGCCGACCAGGCTTCCGAACGGCGCCGCGATCAGGGCGGTGATCGCCATCATCACGCCGATCGCCCAGAGACGGTCGATGTCCTGGTCGACGCCGACCAGCACCAGGTAACCGCCGGCCAGCAGCAGGCCGAAACCGCTCATCGCGATCAGGCGGCCACCGATGACGCCGGCCACCGAGGCGCCGGAGAGGCGCAGCCGGGGATCTACGCCGCGGGCCGCGTTCACCACGAACAGGGTGAGGGTGGAGACGGCCCAGGCGATGCCGAGGGTGAGCATCCGGGTGGACTGGCCGGTCAGATCCCGCCGGACCAGGTAGAACCAGAGAGGCAGGGAGATCACCAGCAGCAGCGCGGTGCGCCGCCGGCTCACCTCGCGGGCCGACAGCCCGGCCACCGTCAGCGCGGTCATCGGTCTCCTCCCGAGTGGGCGCCCAGGTCCAGGACGTGATCGACGTTCTGCAGCTCGTGCAGCAGGTGGGTGACCACGACCACGGCCCGGCCGGCGTCGCGCCACTCCCCCACCTGACGCCAGAAGTCCAGGTACGACCCCTGATCGAAACCCTGGTACGGCTCGTCGAGCAGCAGCAGGTCGGGACCGTGCAACTCGCCGAGGACCAGGTTCAGCTTCTGCCGGGTGCCACCGGACAGCTCCTGCGCCGGCTGTCCGGGCGCGGGGCGCCAGGCGAGGCGGGACGCCAGGTGCATGCCGGTCGACCGGGCCTTGCGTGGCGCCATGCCGGCGGCGGCCCCGAAGAGGGTGAAATGCTCCTCGGCCGTGAGCCAGCCCGCGGTGCCGCCGTCCTGCGGGACGAATCCCACCCGGCGGGTCCGGCGAACCTCCCCGCCGGTGGGACGGGTCAGGCCGGCACAGATGCGCAGCAGGGTGGACTTGCCGCAGCCGTTGGCGCCGACGATCGCGGCCACCTCGCCGCCGCGGACGGTGAGGTCGACGCCGGAGAAGACCGGCCGCCCGCGGTACCGCTTGCTCACCCCGGCCAGGCTGAGCAGCACCGGCCCCGGGACGGCCCGGAACGACCGGGCCGGCGCCTGCAGCTCGGCGACCAGATGGCGGGCGTACAGATGGGCCGGGCCGAAGAAACGGTCCGGGTCGGCGGCGTGCTCCCCGGCCTGGGCGGTGGTCTCCGCACCCAACTGCCGGGCCCGCTCCGGTCGCACGCCGAGCCGGATCAGCTCGGCCTCGAAACGATGTGGCCAGTCGCTCGCAAGCTCGCTCATGCCGTCCCCTCCGCTTCGCTCCGGCGCCGCCACGAGTACAAACCTGAGCCGACCGATTCGCTCGCAAGCTCGCTCATGCCGTCCCCTCCGCTTCGCTCCGGCGCCGCCATGAGATCAACCCTGAGCTGACCGATTCGCTCGCAAGCTCGCTCATGCCACGCGCTCCCCGATGAGGGAGTCGACGCCGTCGCGGAAGCCGCGCCACTCCTCGGCCTGGGCGGTCAGCGCGGCCACGCCGGCCGGGGTGATCGCGTAGTACTTCCGGCGCGGCCCCGAGCCGGACGGCGCCCAGCTCGGCTCGGCCAGTCCGTGCTGCTCCAGGCGCAGCAGCGCCGGGTAGAGGGTGCCGCCGGGGATGTCGGCGACACCGGCCGCGGCCAGCCGCTGGGCCAGCCCGTAGCCGTAGTCGGGCTGGTCGCGCAGCATCGCGAGCAGGCAGAGGTCGAGGAAACCGTGCAGCCACGGCCGGGGTGTCATGTAGGCAGGCTAGCTGCTTAGCAGACTGTCTATCTACTGGCCTCCGGAAAATAATCTCGGATTCGACTGCACAGATCCGGCCCGGGGTGCGTCGATGAGGTGTGACCTTCGAGCAGTTCGCGTTGGCCCGCCTGCCCAGTCTGCTGCGCTACGCGGTCGTCCTCACCGGCGACCGCGACCTGGCACAGGACGTCGTCCAGGAGGTGCTGGCCCGAGCCCAGACCCGATGGCGGCGCATCAGCGGCGCCGACTCCCCGGACGCGTATGTCCGGCGCATGGTGCTCAACGAGTACCTGTCCTGGCGGCGCAGCTGGGCGGTCCGGCACGTGCACGCGGCCGGCGAGCGGCTCATCGAGCTGGACGACGCGCGCGGCGGTGTGCGCGACCACGCGGACGGTGTGGTCGAGGCCGACGCGCTGTGGCACCGGCTCGCCGCGCTGGGCCGCAAGCAACGGGCCGTGCTGGTGCTGCGCTACTACGAGCAGCTGGACGACGACGCGATCGCCGACCTGCTCGGCTGCACGGCCGCCACGGTGCGCAGCCACGCGTCGAGGGCATTGAGGATCCTCCGGCTCGACCAGGAGTCGGACCTGCGAGTAGTTGCCAAGGAGAGGTCGTGACCGAGCACGGAGACCGGCTGCGGGAAGCCTTCATCACCCACGAGAACCAGACGCCGGATCCCGCCGCGGTCTACGCCCGCGTCGAAGAACTGGCCCGAAAGCACCGGTGGCGGCGCCGCGGTGTGCAGGCCGCGAGCGGAGTGGCGCTCAGCGCCGGCCTGATCGCGGGCGTCACCCAGATGTCGGCGTTCCTGCCGGCCGAGCCGGGCACGTCCGGCCCGGTCATCCAGGTCGCCGCACCCAATCCCACCCCGTCGTACACCGACGATCAGGCGTTCGACGCGTACTTCGAGGCCGGATTCGGTTACACCAACGCTCTGGAGCTGGCCAAGCTCTGGAACATGACCGAGACCCAGGCGGGCGACATCAAACTGCTCGCCGGGCGGAGACTGCTGGCCGGGGAGACCCTGCCGGTCCAGCCGAAGCCGAACACCGAGGGCGTCCCCGGGCAGACCGAGGAAGGCCGCAACTCGGAGGCCTTCTTCAACGGGGGCTACGACTGGGACGACGCCGTCAAGCTTGCCAAGCTGTGGAAGCTCGACGACCCGTACCAGGCCAAGATCGAGGGCGGGAAACGGCTGCTGGCCGGGGAGACCCTGCCGATCAAACCGGATCCGAAGCAGCTCGAGGAGGCTCGCAAGGCCAAGTTCGCCACCATCTTCTGGGAAGCCGGCTACGACGGTGCGGACGCCGCCAAGCTGGCCAAGCTCTGGAAGATGGACAGCGACGACACGTACGCCGTGAAGGTCGAGGCCGGCCGTCGCCTGGAGGCCGGCGAGACCCTGCCGATCAAGCCGTGATCCCTGAGCTGCGCCGGCGTATCGGCTTCGAGATCGAGCTGATGGCCCCACCCGGGGTCAGCCGGCGCACGCTCGCGCTGGACCTGGCCGGACGCTGCGGGGGCAGTGTCCGGCCGGTGTGGCACCACGACAGCGAGCCGTCCCTGGTCCCCGGCCTGGGACGGTTCCTGAACCTCACGCAGGGTTTCGAGGTGCGGCGGCGGGACGGTTCACCGCTGTGCACCCTGGTCGACGACATCACTCTCAAGCACGGCCTCGATCCCCGGGCCCCGGCGACCCCCGGCTGGTTCCGGGTGCTGACCGACGACGGCCGCCTGCTGCGCCTGCTGTCCGCCCGGTGCGATCCGGGGACCACGCTGCCCCGGGTGCTGGAGCCGGCAGCCGAGTTGTGGGGCACCACGATCGAACGGCACGGCGACGTCCACCGGCTCGACGACGCGGCCGGCGCCACGATCGCCCTGGCCTCCCCCGCCGGCGGTGAACGGGAACGCCCCTGCGAGATCGTCACCCCGCCGCTGACCGAGAATCATCACGCGGAGCTGTCGTCCCTGCTCACCACGGCACGCGAGCTCGGTTTCACGGTGCCGCGCGAGGCGGCCGTGCACCTGCACGTGGACGGCGGGCCGTTCCGCTCACCGGCGGCGCTCGCCAATCTGATCCGGCTGTTCGCCCATTGGCGCGAGCCGCTGCGCACACTGCTGGCCACCAATCCGGCCTGCCGCCGTCTGGCCCCGCTGCCGGAGACTCTGGTCCGAGCGGTCGCCGGCAGTCCGACGACCAGCGAGTTACGCGAAGCCGCCAAAGCTGGACATATTACGAAGTTTTTCGATATAAACCTGACGCAGGTCCTGACCGACGATCCACCGCTGCGCGACACCGTGGAGATCCGCATCCTCCCGGGCTCCATCGACGCGAGCGAGATCGTCCACCGGGCCGCACTGGTCGAGCTCCTGCTCGACCGCTGCCTCGACCCCACGCCCATCCCCGCGGGCCCGCCCTCCCCCGACGCCCTCCTGGAGATGGCCGCGTCAAGCTTGATTCAAGATCAATAACCCCTTCCCCGGTACGACAGAACCGCGATCACCGCGCCACTGACGAACCATGCCGCGACCGCCGGGCTTGAGCGGCCGGTCCAGCCACAACCCCACCGGAGTGCCCAGATCGCGCCGGGCGCCAGCGACGGCAGCGAGTCGCGCAGCGCGTCCACCGCGTCGGCGGCGCTGTTGACGCTGAGCACGATCGACGCCCCGGCACACGCCTGGGCGTCGCTTCCGGCCGGCCGCACCCCGGCGGGCGCCTTCGCCCGCAAGGTGCGGCTGCCCGTGCCGGCGCCTTCGGGTCGTGGCCGCGCACGGCGGCGCCGGCCTCGGCCGGATCGGCGCCGGCTTCGGCCGGATCGGCGGCGGCTTCGGCCGGATCGGCGGCGGCTTCGGCCGGATCGGCGGCGGTGAGGCTGCCGGCCTCACCGAGGCCGAGGACGGCGATGACGGCCTCGGTCACGGCGAAACCTCCGGGCACACCATGGGCCGGCTGCGCACTCGCGGGCCTCCTCGTTGCCGCGGGAACCGAAGTCCGACCGTGAGTGTTCCCACCCGGCGACAGAATTGTCAACAATTGTTCGGGCGCGGTGGTTCCCCTACGGTGGGCCGTGCGGCCGCGCTCTCGGGACATCGCCGTCCCGGGGATCGTTGACAATGCTGTTGGCAATCGAATGGGAGTCGCGATGACCGATTCGACCCTGGTGCTCACCGCCCACCCCGGCGACTTCGTCTGGCGTGCCGGCGGCGCCATCGCTCTGGCGGCGTCCCGCGGTCAGCGCGTGGTGATCGGCTGCATGAGCTTCGGCGAGCGCGGCGAGTCGGCCTCGCTCTGGCGCAAGGGTTACACCCTCCAACAGGTCAAGGACCACCGCAAGGCCGAGGCCGGGCAGGCCGCCGGGGTGCTGGGCGCGGAGATCCGGTTCTTCGACGCCGGCGACTACCCGCTGGTGGAGACGCCGGAGCTGCTCCAGGCGCTGATCGACCTGTACCGGGAGGTGCGGCCGTCGGTGGTGCTGACCCACGCGGCGGCCGATCCGTACAACTTCGACCACGCGTTCGCGCACGGCGCCGCCCTCAAGGCACGGGTGCTCGCACAGGCGCCGGGCGTGGAGGGGCCGGGCGAGGTCATCGGGGCGCCGCCGGTGTTCGGCTTCGAGCCGCACCAGCCGGAACAGTGCGGTTTCGTCCCGAACGTGCTGCTCGACATCACGCCGGTGTGGGAGACCAAGCGGGAGGCCATGCGGATCCTGGCGGCGCAGCGGCATCTGCACACCTACTACACCGAGCTGGGCAGCCGGCGCGGCCTGCAGGCGTCACGGAACTCCGGGCCGAACCTGGGGCTGCCGAACCAGACGTACGCCGAGGCGTACATGCGGCTCTACCCGCAGGTCACCCAGGAGCTGAACTGATGGCCCGGCATGTCGTCGTGCGTACCGTCAGAAGGGTCTCCGAAGAGGTTCTCAGGGGTTTGGCGGAGGCCGGCGCGTCCACGGCGCACGAGGCGGACGGCCGGCGCGGTGCGGTGTCCCCCGAGATCAGGCCGATCCAGGCGGGGGCGCGGATCGCCGGCAGCGCGGTGACCGTCTCCTGCCACCCGGGCGACAACCTGATGATCCACGCGGCCGTGGAGCAGGTCCGGCCCGGTGACGTCGTCGTCGTCACGACCACCTCGCCGTCGGCCGACGGAATGCTGGGCGACCTGCTCGCCACCTCGCTGCGGGCCCGGGGTGCGGTCGGCGTGGTCCTGGACGCCGGGGTACGCGACGTGGCCGAACTGCGGGAGACGGGTTTCCCGGTGTGGTCGCGGGCGGTCAGCACGCAGGGCACGGTGAAGGCGAGCCCGGGGTCGGTGAACGTGCCGGTCGTGCTCGGCGGTCAGGTCGTCGATCCTGGTGACGCGATCGTCGCCGATGACGACGGTGTCGTGGTGATCCCGTACGAGCGGGCGGCCACGGTGCTGGAGGCGGCCCGTGCCCGTACCGCGAACGAGGACGCCAAGCGTGCCCGGCTCGCCGCGGGTGAGCTGGGACTGGACATGTACCACCTGCGCCCGCTGCTGGCGGAGCTGGGCGTCGTCTACGTGGACGAGCCGTGAGCGGGGGGACAGCGATGATCTCCACGCGGCACCGCGGAGGTGGCGACATGAGCGTCCCGGTCGTGATCATGCGCGGGGGGACGTCGAAGGGCGCGTACTTCCTGCGCGAGGATCTGCCCGCGGACGAGACCGAGCGGGACGCGCTGCTGCTGTCGGTGATGGGGTCACCGGATCCGCGGCAGATCGACGGCATCGGCGGCGGGCACCCGCTGACCAGCAAGGTGGCCGTGGTGAGCGCCTCGGACCACCCGGAGGCCGACGTCGACTACCTGTTCCTGCAGGTGCGGGTGGATCAGCCGCGGGTGAGCGCGGAGCAGCCGTGCGGCAACATCCTGGCGGGTGTCGGCCCGTTCGCCGTCGAGCGCGCCCTGGTTCCCGTCTCCGGCGACATCACCCCGGTACGCGTCCGCATGCTCAACACCGGCGCCCTGGCCGTCGTCTCGGTGCCCACCCCGGGCGGCCGGGTGGTGTACGCCGGGGACACCGCGCTCAGCGGCGTGCCCGGCACGGCCGCCCGCCTGGAGGTGGAGTTCCGGGACACGGCCGGTTCGGTCGCCCCCGGCCTGCTCCCGACCGGCCGGGTGCTGGACGACCTGGACGGCGTCCCGGCCACCCTGATCGACAACGGCATGCCGGTGGTCCTGATGACGGCGGCGTCGCTGGGCGTCACCGGCGCCGAGACTCCCGCCGAACTGGAGGCGGACGGCCGTCTGCGCCGCCGGGTGGAACGGTTGCGCCTGCTGGCCGGCGAGCTGATGGGTCTCGGTGACGTGAGCGCGGCGACCGTACCGAAGATGTGCCTGATCTCGCCGCCCACCGCGGGTGGCACGCTGAGCACGCGGATGTTCATCCCGCATCGCGTGCACGCCTCGATCGGGGTGCTCGCCGCCGTCACGGTCGGCACGGCGGTGGCGATGCCCGGCAGCGTGGCGCACACCGAGGTGTCCGGAACCATCCGGCTGGAGCATCCGGCCGGGTTCTCCGACGTGGTCGTCGACGCCGATGCAGGGCGTTCCGCCGTCGTCAGCACCGCCCGCCTGCTCCTGGAGGGGCGGGTTCATCCCCGTCGCAACACGGAAGGAGCCATCGTCCATGGTTGAGAAGATCCGCGACATCGCCCACGTCTCCGCGGTGGAGCTGCTGACCCCGGTCCTCGACGACACGATCGGGTTCTTCACCGCCACGATGGCGATGGAGGTCGTCGAGCGGCGCGGGGACAGCGCCTATCTGCACGCCTGGGACGACTACGAGAGCTTCACGGTGAAGGTGACCGGGGCGGGCACGTCCGGCATCGGCCGGACGTGGCTGCGGGCCCACGGACCGGAGGCCCTCCAACGGCGGGTGGCGGCCGTCGAGGCGGCCGGGCTCGGCGCGGGCTGGAGCACGGACGAGCCCGGGTACGGGCCGGTCTACCACTTCACCGACCCGGACGGGCACCCGTTCGGGCTCTACTACGAGACCCGGCGGTACGTGGCCTCGGACGCCACCCGCCCGTCGCTGAAGAACCAGGCCGCGCGTTTTCCGGGCCGCGGCTCGAACGTGCGGCGCCTGGACCACGTCAACTTCCTGGCACGGGACGTGCCGCCGAACGAGGAGTTCCTGTCCACGGCGCTGACCGGCCGGGCCAGTGAGCAGATCGTGCTGGACGACGGCACCAAGGCGGCCGTCTGGTACACGTTCGGTGACAAGTCCTACGACGTGGTCTACACCCGGGACTGGACCGGTTCGCGAGGGCGGCTGCACCACGTGGCGTTCGCGACCGACACCCGGGAGGACATTCTGCGTGCCGCGGACGTGTTCCTGGAGGCCGGCGTGCACATCGAGACCGGGCCGCACAAGCACGCCATCCAGCAGACGTTCTTCCTGTACGTCTGGGAGCCCGGCGGCAACCGGATCGAACTGTGCAACGCGGGCGCCCGGCTGCTGCTCGCGCCGGACCACGAGGTGATCACCTGGACCGAGGCGGAACGCGCGAAAGGCCAGGCCTGGGGCCTGAAGACGATCGAGACCTTCCACACCCACGGTACGCCGCCGGTCGCCGAGGCGCAGTGGGCGTAACCCTAGCCGTGCGCTCCGGGGGTGTCCTCCAGCGAGCGGAGCACGTCGATGACGCTCGCGATGTGCTCGCGCATGGCCGTCTCGGCGGCCGCCGGGTCGCGGTCGCGGATGGCCGTGATGATGCGCTCGTGCTGGGGCAGCGACACCTGCGGCCGACCGGGCAGCAGCGACAGCATGAACTGGTGCCGGGCCAGCTGGGCGCGCAGGGTGCCGATCAGCCGGTCGGCGGTGGCGTGGCCGGCGATCTTCCGGATCAGGCCGTGCAGGCGCTGGTTGAGGTCGCTGTACCGGCGGAACTCGCCGGCCTCCACGGCGCGGCGCATGAGCAGCCCGATCTCGTCGAGCTCGCCGGCCTCGGCCGCGGTGACGCGTTCCGCCGCCTGTGCCGCGACCAGGCCCTCCAGGACCATCCGGACCTGGGTGATCTCGATCGTCTCGGCCAGGGAGATCTTCCGGACCTGGGCGCCACGGTTGCGCTGGATCTCGACCAGTCCCTCACCGGCGAGGTCCTGCAGGGCCAGCCGGATGTTGAACCGGCTCACCCCGAACCGTTCGATCAGCTGCGCCTCCACCAGGCGTTCGCCGGGCATGTACTCCCCGGCCAGGATCGCGGTGCGCAGCTGGTCCCGGGCGGTCGCCTTGTCCTTCCCGTCAGCCGTGCCACGTGGCCGTGACCGGCGTACACCGGTGAGGTTCTTCTCCGCAGACATTCCGATCCCGTCGCCCAGTGCCGATGGACAGCAGATCTGAGGGCTGTTCGCAGCGACAGCCGGTTCAGTGCCGGTACGATACCGCGCCCGCTCGATCACCGCCGGTCAAGATCCCGGAAGGCGCGGGGCCACCGATCTCGGCCCGGCGGGCGCGGCACGGGGGTGAGTGGGCAGGTGGATCGCGCCGGACGGACGGAACGGCCCGAACGAGGCGGGACGATGTCACGCGTACCGGAGAGAAGGGGTGAGGCCGGGACGGACGGCCCACCGCCTCAGCCGGAGGTGCCGAGGAAGGCGAGCAGCTCGCCGGTGAAGGCCGGGACGCGGACGGCGCCGAGGTGGTCTCCGTCGATGACGGCGAGGCGGGCGTCCGGGATGGCCTTCGCCAGGATCTCCGGGCGGCCCGCCAGGACGTCGTCGCGGCCCGCCAGGACGAGCGTGGGCACGGTGATGGTGTCCAGCGGGATGGGCTCGCGATGCAGGGCCGCGGCCTGCGCGGCCAGGGCGGTACGGTCGCCGCCCACCGCGTCGACGAAGGAGCGGAAACCGGCGGCGGCCGGGGAGGTGATGGTCGCCGGGTCGCCGGTCTCGAACGCCTCGCGGAAGTCGGCGGCCGGGATGATCCGGGTGTCGACGCCGCCGAGTTCGACGACCGCCGAGCCGACGCCGCCGATGACGAGGCGGCGGACCCGGGCGTCACGGGTGGTCAGGATCAGTGAGACGACGGCGCCCATCGAATAGCCGGCCACGTCGACCGTCTCGACGCCGAGCAGATCGAGCAGGGTGGCGACGTCGGCGGCCATCCGGCTCTCGCCGTAGAAAGACGGGTCGTGCGGTTTGCCGGAGCGGCCGTGACCACGGGCGTCGATCGTGATGACGTGCCGGCCGGCGGCGGTCAGGGCACTCACCACGCCGGGCAGCACCCAGTTGGTGAGGCCGTCGGCGATGAAACCGTGGTGCAGCAGCACGGGTGGCAGCGCCGACTCCTGCTCCCACTGCTGGTAGTAGATCTCCACACCGTCGGTGGCCTGGAACGTTGGCATGGCGGGTCCCCCTGAGTCCGGCGAGCGGACGACAGCGTATGCGCCGGGGCGGGCGCCCGGGATCGGCGAGATCGCCGGTGTGGTCATAGTCTGCGACGCCGGGCGCGTCCCACACGTTGATCGCGATACATTTCGGCGGTGACCCCCACTCAGTTGCGCGCCTACTCCGCCGTGGTCCGGTGCGGCTCGGTGAAGCAGGCAGCCGCCCAGCTAGAGGTCTCCGAGTCGGCGGTGTCGCTGCACATCGGACAGTTGCGAAAGGAACTCGGCGATCAGCTGTTCTCCCGGTCGGCGAACGGGCTGACGTTCACCCCCGGCGGTCTGCGCCTGGCCAGCCGGGCCACCGAGCTTCTCGGCCTGCAGGACATCACGGTGCTGGAGGTGAGCGCCGCCGGGCAGGGCCGGCGGCTGCTGCGGGTGGGCGCCTCCAGCCTGTTCGCCGAGCACGCCGCGCCCGGCCTGATCGAGCTGTTCGCGAACCGGGCCGCCGACCTGGACGTCGAGTTGAGCGTGCGCAACCCGGGGTCGTTCGGGACGGCGCTGATCGAGCGGAGCGTCGACATCGCGATCGGGCCACCGCCGGCCGATCCGGATCCGGCGGTGGTGTGCCGCCCGGTCATGTACTACAAGGTCGTGACGGTGGCCGCCCCGGATCATCCGCTGGCCGGCACCCGGCCGTCACCGCGGCAGCTGCGCGATCAGACGTGGCTTCTCGGGCCGTCGGCGGCCGCCGACCACGGCGCCATCCCCACACTGCTGCGCCGGCTCGGGGTGCCGGACGACCGGCAGCAGATCTTCCAGAGCCACGCGGCCGCCATCGAGGAGGCCAAACGCGGGCACGGGGTGGCGGCGGCGCTGTCGTTCACCGTGGCGCCGGAGGTCCGCAAGGGCCGTCTCGTGCAGTTCTGCGGCCCGCACACCGGGCTGGAGGACGTGTGGCACTCGCTCGCCCTGGCCGACACCGGGGCGCCGTCCGCGGCGGCCGAGCTGGCCCGCTTCGCGTCGACGCCCCGGGCCATTCAGGCGATGATGCGCGGCGCCGGGGTCAACGTGGGACGGTTCAAGCCGTCGATTCACGTGACTCTGTGGAGCTGATGCTCCGCGGCAGCAGCTGGGCGGCGATGAGCGTGGCCAGCGCGCCGTTGTCGCTGCCGCCGTCGGTGCGGATCACCACCGGCTGCGGCGCCCGGCCGGCCAGCTCGGCGCCCACCTCGAGGCGGCGCAGGGCCAGCTCGTACTGCAGGACGGCCCGGTTGTCCCGGTACGCCTGGGCGAGCCGCCGCTGGGCCTTCGCCTCGTTCTCCGCCGCGATCAGTCCGCTGCGGCCCCGGGTCTCGATCTCGAACCGGACCCGCTGGGCGTCGGTCTCCTGCTTCTCCAGCAGCTGGGCGACCTGCTCACGCGCCTTGTTGAGGGCCGCCTTCACCTCGACGATGCGGGCGTCGCGGACCTTCTTGGCGCGTTCGATGTCCATCTGGAGCTGGTCGATGCGGCGTTTCCGGGTG
Source organism: Actinoplanes sp. NPDC049802 (assembly GCF_040656595.1). Taxonomy (NCBI): domain Bacteria; kingdom Bacillati; phylum Actinomycetota; class Actinomycetes; order Micromonosporales; family Micromonosporaceae; genus Actinoplanes; species Actinoplanes sp. NPDC049802. Next base: position 11,925 of record NZ_JBFAMR010000024.1, on the reverse strand, counting down.
AGACCCCACTCCTGCACGTAGGCGGCGCTCTCCTTGGCGACCCGTTCCCGGGTGGCCAGGTGCTGCTGGTACTGGGTGGGCAACTGCACGTCCGGGATGTTGCAGCCGGTGATGCGTACGCCGTACCGGGACAGCTGCCGGTTGAGCAGTTCCTGCATGTCGGCCACGTCGGAGCCGCGCAGATCGTACGCCCGCTCGGTCTGCACGAGCCGGGCCCGCTGCCGGATGGCGTCCTGGACGGCGCTGGACAGCACCAGGTCGAAGTTGCCGGCGCCGATGGTCCGCACGAACAGGACGGCGTCGGTGATCCGCAGCTTCATGAAGAACTCGATCGACCGCAGCGGCACGTTCTCCCGGGTGGGGCAGGCCATGACCGGCGCGGAATACGGGATCTCGGTGGCCACGTCGACCACGAACGCGACCCGCGACCACGGGTGCCACAGGTAGTGCCGGCCGGGGTCGAGGGTGCCGGCGACCGCGCCGTAACGGGTGAGGACGCCGTGGGTGCCCTGCTCGATCTCGACGATCGACGTGCGCCACCACCACAGCATCCCGGCCAGCAGAAGGACGACCCCGGAGGTGTACGCCAGCGCGGCCAGGATCCCGGAGCCGTCGATGGTGAACATGACCCCGGACAGCACGGCGAGCAGGCCGAGCCAGAGGGCGGCGATCCAGCCGAGCCGGCGCCGGTGCTTCGGGATGACGACCGGCACGAGCGTGCCCGCGTCACCGCCGCGCAGCAGCCGGGCGATGTCGCTCCACGGCGCCACCGCCTCGGCGATGACCGAGCTGCGGCCACCGAAAGACCTGCTCATGCCGCCACCTCCGCTGCGCTCCGGCGTCGCCATGAGTCCACACCTGAGCTCGATGATTCGCTCGCAAGCTCGCTCATGCCGCCACCTCCGCTGCGCTCCGGCGTCGCCATGAGTTCGACCCTGAGCCCGATGATTCGCTCGCAAGCTCGCTCATGCCGCCACCTCCGCTTCGCTCCGGCGTCGCCATGAGTCCACACCTGAGCTCGATGATTCGCTCGCAAGCTCGCTCATTGCTGCTCCTCGATGTCGTCGGCGGCCGGGGCGATCGCCGGGGCCTCGGGGGCGGACGGGGAGGCGGTGGCCGCACGGAGCGCCTCGATCTCCGGCTCGCGTTCGGCGATGCGCCGCGCCACCGCGGTGAGCCGGTCACGCATGACGGCCATGTCGACGTCGGTGAACAGCTCGGTGCCGCGTTCGCCGAGCATCTCCCGGGCGAGTTGCAGCAGGTCGACGCCGGCCGCCCCGTTCGGGTCGCCGGACCCGCCGATGCGGACCAGCCGCGGCAGGTGGGCGGCCACCTCCTCCAGCCGGTCCAGCACCTCGCGCTGGTAGCGGTACTCCAGGATCTCCGGGGCCTCGGCCGTGGTGACGGCACGGATGTCCAGCGCCTGCGCCTCCAGCAGGGCGGCGTTGGCCTTCGCCTCCGACTCGGCCAGCACGTACCGCTGGCGGGCCATCGCCTCGGCCCGGTTGGTCTCCCGCTCCACGGCGGTGTCCATCTGCGCCTGGTACTGGGCGATCTCGGCCTGGATGGCGGACAGCGTCTCGGTGAGGGTGGCGAGCTCCTTGGTCAGGTCGCCCTCGTCCTGCTCCTTGCGCAGCTGCAACGCGTACTCATGGGTGTAGGCGTCCTTGGCGACGCGCACCATCTCCGGCGCGGCGAGGTCCATCCGGTATCTCTGGTCGGACGGCTCGGCGTGCGTGATGTTGGCGTTGGTCAGCTCGACGGCCGGGCGGAACTGCTGGTTCAGCATGTCCAGCAGGCGGCCGGAGTCCTCGCCGACCATGTTGTAGATGTCGGCGGCCGCCTGCTCGTAGATGAGGCTGCGGATGGTCTCGCTGACCGCGTTGCTGAGTTTCTCCTCGAAGCCGCGGACCGCGCCGAGCGTGTAGACGAACTCCACCGGGTCGTTGATGCGGAACTGGATGAACAGGTCGATCGACGCCTTCACCCCACCCTTGGTGGGCGCCTCCCGGACCGGGGCGTTGAACGGGTACTCCCGGGTGGTGTTCACGATGTACGACACCCGCTTCCAAGGGTTGAGCAGGATGATCCGGCCCGGGCCGACGACCTGCTCCAGCTTGCCGAAGCGGGTGATCAGCGCGGCGCAGCCGTCCGGCACCATCACCATGCCCTGCCGCCACCACACGAACCCGACCGCGAACAGCGACAGCACCCAGTAGTGCACGCCGACGAACGGGTTGAGCAGCACGTCTCCGCCGGCGGCGCCGACCACGGCGACACCGAACAGTCCGATCACCAGCAGCGACAGCACCGGCAGCATGGTCACCAGGGAGCGGCCCTTGGGGATCACCATGGGGCAGATGACGTGCACCTGCTCGCCGTCCTGCCGCCGCAGCTCGCTGCGGTTGAGCACCTCGCCGGCCTCGTCGAGCGGGACGGTCCGCTGCTCCATCACGGTGTCGACGCTGCCGCCGAGCTCCTGCGCGGCCGGGAAGTCGGTGGGATCGACACCCATCTCCGGCACCGAACCGGCGAGCCGGCCCACTTCGGCCCGCGCCACCTCCCTCGGGTCGGCTCCCTCGACGATCGCGCCGGCGGCTCTCCGTAAGCTCTGCTGGATCCGTGCCACGGCCTTCCTCCCCCGGTAGAAAACGCTGAGCCTATCGCCGGCCGGCCACTTCCTGTAGATGCAGAACGGCCCGCGTGAGATCGGCGAAGGTGGCGGCCGGCAACAGCCGGTCACAGAACGGCAGCGCGGCGGCCATGCCACCGACGGCGGGAGTCCATCCAGGAGCGCCGGCGCGGGGATTCAACCAGATGATCCGGTACGCGCGCCGCCGCAACCGGGCCATGACGGCGCTCATCCGTTCCGGCGGGTCGCTGTCCCACCCGTCCGACGCCACGATCACCACTCCGCCGCGTACCGACTGGCCGTGGTGGGAGTCGAGGAGCGCACCGATGCCGGCGGCGATCCGGGTGCCGCCGAACCGGTCGCCGACGGCCGCCCCGGCCTGCTCGACCGCCTCGGCCGGCGAGGTGTGCCGCAGCGGCACGGTGAGCCGGGTCAGCCGGGTGGCGAAGGCGAACACCTCGGCGTCGGCGACCGTGGCGAACGCCCGCATGAGCTGGAGACAGCCGGCCGCCTGGGCGCGCATCGACTCGCTGACGTCGCAGAGCATGACGACCCGGCGCGGGCGTGGCACCGGCCGTTCCCGCACCACGCCGACCGCCTCCCATCCGGTACGCCGGGCCCGGGCGATGGTGGGCCGCAACGCCACCCGCCGGCCGGCCGGATGGGCGGCGTACCGGCGGCCGCGCCGGTGCGGCCAGCGCGTGAGGGTGTCCCGCAGCGCCTCGCCGAGCGCCGCCGTCTGAACCGCGTCGAGGTCCTCGAAAGGCTGCCCGGACAGTGCGGCCAGCTCGCTGGGACGCAGGTCGGGCACGAGCGGGCCGCCGTCGGCGGGCGTCTCGTCGGCGGCGACCACCGGCGGCAGGGTGGCCCAGGGCAGGCCGTCGCCGCCGGAGACGGCTTCGTCGCCGGAGCCGGGAACGGCCACGTTGACGGTGTCGTCGCGGCGGGACGGCGGCACGGCGGAGCGGCTCAACGGCAGCGGCGGGCCGTCGTCGAAGACTGCGGCGAAGACCCGGTCGAAGACGGCCAGGTCAGCGTGCCGTCGGACCAGGGCGACCCGGGCCGTCCAGTAGAGGGCGGTGCGGGACACCGGTGGGCTGGCGGCCAGTGCCCGTACCAGGTCGTCGGTCTCGGTGATTCCGGCCGGCAGGCCGGCGCGGCGCAGCCGGGCCGTGAACGCCACGGCGAACGCGGCCCGGTCGGCGCCACGCAGCAGCACCGGGGTGGGGTCAGCCGCGGGCAACGAACCAGATGACGACGGCCGCGACCACGGCCACGCCGACGGCCACCGGTACGAGGCGCTTGTAGACGGAGCCGCCGGCGACCTGGAGCAGGTCGAGCGGCTCAGGCTCCGAAGCGGAAGCAGCGGAAGCGGCCGGGACGGCCAGCCCCGGCTCCGGGGTGCGCAGCGGGGCGACGGGCTCGGGGGTGCCCGCGGCGGTCCGGATACGGCCGGCGGCGGGCTCGACCTCACCGGCGGAGGGGTCCGGTGCGACCGGCGCGGCGGCCGTCTCGTCGATGCGCGGGACGTCGGGGGCGGGGTCGCCCAGGGCCGCCGCGGTGGCGGGGGCGGTCTCGGCCGCCGCGGCGGAGACGGTGTCCGGGCCGGGCTCGCCGGCGGCCAGCTTGGCCTCCAGGTTCGCCACGAACTGGGCGAGCAGCTTCGACGACACCTCCTTGATCATGCCGCTGCCGAACTGGGCCAGCTTGCCGCTGATCTTCAGGTCGGTGTCGACCGACACCTTGGTGCTGTCGTCGCCCTCCGGCGACAGCGACGCGCTGACCACGGCGGCCGCGTTGCCCGCCGACCGCGCGTCGCGGCCCTTGGCGTCGATGACCGCCCGGTACGCGACGTCGTCCTTCTCGGTGAACCGCGCGGTGCCGGAGAAGTCGGAGATCACCGGGCCGACCTTGACCTTCACCTTGCCCTGGTAGACGTCCCCCTCCACCCCGGTGAGCCGGGCGCCCGGCATGCAGGGGGCGATGCCCTCGAGGTCGGTCAGCACCTGCCAGGCACGGTCGATCGGGATCCGCACGACGAACTCGTTGGTGATCTTCATTGAGGGCTCTCCTGAGTTGCGGCCTCGGCGACCAGGATCCGGTCGTCAGGGGTTTTGGCGATGGTGCCGATGGTGCGCAGTACATCCCCCGTGGCGAGTTCGGTGACACCGAGAGCGGACAGCGCGGAGACCCAGTCGATGGTCTCGGCCAGGCCGGGCGCCTTGTCGAGTTCGAGGCCGCGGACCCGGCCGATGAACTCGGCGGCGTCCCGGATCAGCGGCGCGGTGGCGGCCGGAACCGCGCGGCGCACGATCGACGCCGCGCGGTCCGGAGACGGGAACTCGATCCAGTGGTAGAGGCAGCGGCGGCGCAGCGCGTCGTGCAGGTCGCGGCTGCGGTTCGAGGTGAGCACCACGATCGGCGGCCGCAGGGCGGCGAAGGTGCCCAGCTCGGGAATGGTGACCGACGCCTCGCCGAGGAACTCGAACAGCAGCGCCTCGAACTCGTCGTCGGCCCGGTCGATCTCGTCGATCAGCAGCACCGGCGGGGTGGGCCCGTCGTGCCGGACGGCGCGCAGGATCGGCCGTTCCAGGAGGAAGTCGTCGGTGAACAGGGAGGAGTCGTCCGAGGCGTGGCCGAGCCGGATGTGCAGCAGCTGCCGCTGGTAGTTCCACTCGTACAGGGCCTCGCCGGCGGTCAGGCCCTCGTAGCACTGGAGCCGGATGAACGGCGTGTCGAGGGCGCTCGCCAGGGCCTTCGCGGCGGCGGTCTTGCCGACGCCCGGCTCGCCCTCCAGCAGCAGCGGCTTGCCCAGGCGCAACGCCAGGAAGATCGCCATGGCGAGGCCGTCGTCGACCAGGTAGTCGACGGCGTCCAGCCGCCCGATGACATCGTCAGGAGTGTTCAACCGGTCAGGCCTTCGTGTACTTCTTCAGACAGCCGGGGCAGCAGAACCAGAAGTCCTCACCGTCCACGACCCCGTGCGGGGTGTCCGGTCCGATCACGACGGTCATCCCGCAGACCGGGTCGATCGCGGTCCGCGCCGGGGCCTCGGCGACGGGGAGAGTGGCCGGCCCGACGGGCAGGGCCGGGCCGGCCACGAATTCGGGCCCGGCCTTCGCGAACGCCGCCGCTTCGGCGTGCGTCGCTCCGGGCTTCTTGGGCGCGGCGGCGGCCAGGCCACCGATCCGCATCTCGCGCACGATCTCCGCCACCACGGAGAGGGCGATCTCCTTGGGCGTACGGGCGCCGATGTCGATTCCCGCGTGCGCCCGGATCCGGGACCGCTCCTCCGGGCTCAGGCCCATCGCGTCGAGCAGGATCGCCGACCGGGTGTTGCTGGCCACCAGGGCGATCAGCGGGACGCCGGCGTCCAGCGCCTCCCGGACGACGCGTTCCTCGTCGCGGCCCAGTCCGGCCACGACCACCGCGGTGGCCCCTTCGGGCGAGTGGGTCACCTCGAAGTCGAGGAACTCGGCCAGGGCCGTCACCGCGGTGCCGATCGGGCTGCCACCGGCCACCGCGATGAGTGGTTTCGGCAGCACCGGCCGGAGGAAGATCTCGATCGCCCCGCCGGAGTGGCAGGGGTTGACGACGACGAGCGCGCCGGGCGTCTCCGGGAACTCGGCCGAGTCCTCCGGCAGCACCCGCAGCAGGACGGTGTTGCCGTCGCGCAGCGTGTCCATGGCGGCCGCCCGTACCGACGTCTCGGCGCAGACCCCGCCGACGAAGCCCTCGATGGACCCGTCGGCCAGGATCACCGCGTCGTCGCCGGCCCGCGCCGAGGTGGGCTCCTGGGCGCGGACCACGGTGGCGTGCACGAACGGGCGGCGGGCGGCCGTCAGCTCGTGCGCGCGCTCGGCGATGCTCGTCGTCATCACGTACTCCTTCCTTCCGTGTGGCTTTCGGGTGCGATTCGCACCCGAAAGCCACACGATGCTTCTCAGATCGGCGGGGTGGCCTGGCCGCGCATCGCGTCCCACACCCGGCTGGGGGTGAGCGGCATGTCCGCGTGCCGGACACCGAACGGCTTGAGCGCGTCGACGACCGCGTTGACGATCGCCGGCGGCGAGCCGACCGTGGCGGACTCGCCGACGCCCTTGGCGCCGATCGGGTGGTGCGGCGACGGGGTGACCGTGAAGCCGGTCTCCCAGTCGGGCACCTCGAGCGCGGTCGGGATCAGGTAGTCCATCAGCGAGGCGCCGAGGCAGTTGCCGTCCTCGTCGAACGAGATCATCTCCATGAGGGCCATGCCGACGCCGTCGGTGAGGCCGCCGTGCACCTGCCCCTCGATGATCATCGGGTTGATCCGGGTGCCGCAGTCGTCGACCGCGATGAACCGGCGGACCTTGACCTCGGCGGTGCCCGGGTCGATGTCGACGACGCAGATGTACGCCCCGTGCGGGTAGGTCAGGTTCGACGGGTTGTAGCAGATCTGCGCCTCGAGACCGCCCTCGACACCGTCCGGCAGGTCGCCGGCGCCGTGTGCCCGGAACGCCACGTCCTGGATCGTCACCGACTTGCCCGGGTCGCCCTTCACCTGGAAGGCGCCCTTGACCCACTCCAGGTCGGCGACCGACACCTCCAGCATCGCCGACGCGATCAGCTTCGCCTTGTCGCGGACCTTGCGGGCCACCAGGGCGGCGGCCGCCCCGGAGACCGGAGTGGACCGGCTTCCGTAGGTGCCCAGGCCGAACGGCGTGTTGTCGGTGTCACCGTGCAGCACGTCGATGTCGGCCGGCGGAATGCCCAGCTCCTCGGCGATGATCTGCGCGAACGTGGTCTCGTGGCCCTGCCCCTGGGTCTTCACCGACAGCCGGACGACGGCCTTGCCGGTCGGGTGCACCCGCAGCTCGCAGCCGTCGGCCATGCCCAGCCCGAGGATGTCCATGTTCTTGCGCGGGCCGGCGCCGACCGCCTCGGTGAAGAACGCGATGCCGATGCCCATCAGCTCGCCGCGGGCCCGCTTCTCCGCCTGCTCCTTGCGCAGCTCCTCGTAGCCGGCCATCTCCATCGCCAGGCGCATGGTGGGCTCGTAGTTCCCGGAGTCGTACACCCAGCCGGTCTTGGTGGTGTACGGGAACTGCTCGGGCTGGATGAAGTTCTTCAGCCGCAGCTCGGCCGGGTCCATCTGCAGTTCGTAGGCCAGCGTGTCGACGATCCGCTCGACCAGGTAGACGGCCTCGGTGATGCGGAACGAGCAGGCGTACGCCACACCGCCGGGCGCCTTGTTCGTGTAGACCGCGGTCATCTTGCAGTGCGCGGCCTGCAGGTCGTAACTGCCGGTGAAGACGCCGAAGAAACCGGCCGGGTACTTCACCGGGGCGGCCGTGCCGTTGAACGCGCCGTGATCGGCCAGCACGTTGGTGCGGATCGCCAGGATCCTGCCCTCACGGGTGGCCGCGATCTCGGCCCGCATGATGTAGTCGCGGGCGAAACCGGTGCTGATCAGGTTCTCCGAGCGGTCCTCCATCCACTTCACCGGCTTGCCGGTGACGATGGAGCCGACGATGCTCAGCACGTAGCCCGGGTAGATCGGCACCTTGTTGCCGAAGCCGCCGCCGATGTCCGGCGCGATCACCTGGATCTTGTGCTCGGGCAGGCCGGCGACGATCGCGTAGAGGGTGCGGTGCGCGTGCGGGGCCTGGGTGGTCGACCACAGCCGCAGCCTGCCCTCGACCGGGTCGAAGTCGGCGACCGAGCCGCACGTCTCCATCGGCGCGGGGTGCACGCGCGGATAGACGATGTCCTCCTTGACGATCACGTCCGCCGAGGCGAAGACGCGGTTCGTCTCCTCCTCGTCACCGGTCTCCCAGTCGAAGACGTGGTTGTTCGTCTTGCCCTCGAGGTCGGTGCGGATGACCGGGGCGTCCGGGTCGAGCGCCTTGCGGACGTCGACGACCGGTTCCAGCACGTCGTACTCGACGTCGATCAGCTCGAGCGCGTCCCGGGCCTTGTAGCGGTCCTCGGCGACGACGAACGCCACCTCCTGGCCCTGGAAGCGGACCTTGTCGGTGGCGAGCACGGCCTGCACGTCGTTGGAGAGGGTCGGCATCCACGCCAGGCCGAGGCCCTTCAGCGTCTCGCCGGTGACGACCGCCTTCACCCCCGGCGACGCCTCGGCCGCGCTCGTGTCGATGCTGACGATGTTGGCGTGCGCGAACGGCGACCGCAGGATCGCCAGGTGCAGCATTCCGGGCAGCTGCACGTCGTCGACGAACCGGCCGCGGCCACGGAGCAGGCGCGCGTCCTCCTTGCGCAGCATCCGGCCGAAGCCGATCGGGTTCTGGTCGTTGTCCTCGAACTCGGTGAGCTTCTTGTCCTGAAGGTCGGTCATGCCTGCGCCACCTCCTCTTCCTTCGCCTTGGCCTCGTGCACCGCGGCCCAGCGGACCGAGCGGATGATCGACGAGTAACCGGTGCACCGGCAGATCTGGCCGGAGATCGCCTCGCGGATCTCGCCCTCGGTCGGGTCCGGATTCTTGTCCAGCAGCGCCCGGCAGGTCATCAGCATGCCCGGCGTGCAGAATCCGCACTGCAGGCCGTGGCACTGCCGGAAGCCCTCCTGGATCGGGTCCAGCTCGGCGCCGTTCGCGAGGCCCTCGACGGTACGGACCTCGTGGCCGCCCGCCATCGCCGCCAGCACGGTGCACGACTTGACGGGCTCGCCGTCCAGCCACACCACGCAGACGCCACAGTTGCTGGTGTCGCAGCCCCAGTGGGTGCCGGTCAGGCCGAGCACGTCGCGCAGGAAGTGCACGAGCAGCATGCGGCCCTCGATCTCACGGGTGTACTCGGTCCCGTTGACGGTCATCGTGACCTGCATCAGTTCAGCTCCTCGCCCGTTCCACGGCCGTGCGCAGGGTGCGCCGGGTCAGCTCGTCCGCCAGATGGCGCTTGTACTCGGCGCTGCCCCGGGTGTCGGTCACCGGCTCGCAGCTGCGCGCCGCGATCGCACCGGCGATCCGGTACAGATCCTCGCTGGGCTCGTAGCCGCGCAGCGCCGCCGAGATCTCCGGGATGCCGGTGGTGTTCGGGCCGACCGCGGCCAAGCCCACCCGGGCGTCCACGATCCGGCCGGCGTCCAGCCACACCGCGGCGCCCGCCGACACCACGGCCCAGTCACCGGCACGGCGCTCGACCTTGGCGTACGCGCTGCCGACCTTGAAGTTCTTCCGCGGAATCCGGATCTCGGTGAGGATCTCGTCGTCCGCGACCGCCGTCTCGTACGGGCCGACGTGGAACTCCTCCATGGTGACGACCCGCTCGGCGCCGCCCGGACCCCGGATCACGCAGCTCGCGTCCAGGGTCGTGCACACCGCCGACAGGTCCTCGGACGGGTCCGCCTGGCACAGCGAACCGCCCAGCGTGCCGCGGTTGCGGACCACCGGGTCGGCGATCACGCGCTCGGCGTCGGCGAAGATCGGGAAGACTCCCGCCAGCACCTCCGACTCGAGAAGCTCCCGATGCCGGGTCATGGCCCCGATCCGCACCTCGTCGTCGCTGAGCCTGATATAGCCGAGCTCGTCGTGCAGATCGTTGATGTCGATGAGATATTCGAAATTGGCGAGCCGGAGCTTCATCATCGGCAAAAGACTGTGACCACCGGCCACCAGCCGGGCCGAGCTGCCCAGTCGCTCCAACAGTCCAATGGCTTGATCCACGCTTGTGGCACGTTCGTATTCGAACGGAGCCGGCACCTGCACCCTGCACCTCCCGCGAGTCGCGCAGACCCTCGCTTGCATAGAGTCCAATGTCAACAGCTACCTAAGGGATCTCTTAAGTCGTCGTTGACTCCCACGTGTTGATCACGGAAGGTGCTCTGATGCGCGAGATCGTGGACGGGCTGATCGCCTGGCGCGCCGCCGGCATCTCCTTCGCCGTGGCGACAGTGGTGAACACCTGGCGGTCGGCCCCCCGCCAACCCGGTGCCGCGATGGCCGTCAACGAGCACGGCGACGTCCTGGGCAGCGTGTCGGGCGGCTGCGTGGAGGGCGCCGTCTACACCGCCGCCCAAGAGGTCATCCAAACCCGCAAAGGCCAGACCCATACGTACGGGGTGAGCGACGGCGACGCGTTCGAAGTGGGTCTGACCTGCGGCGGAACCATCGAGATCATGATCCAGCCGGAGGTCGCCCTCACCTACCCGCTCTCCGGGCCCACGACATCCTCCGCATCCGCGCCACTCACGCCTTCTTCAGCGGCCACGCCGTCCACCCCCGCCACGCCGTCCACCCCCGCCACGCCGTCCACCCCCGCCACGCCGTCCACCCCCGCCACGCCCTCCACCCCCGCCACGCCGTCCACGCTTTCGTCACCGGCCACGCCCACCTCGCTGGACGCGTTGCTCGCCGACATCGCCGCCGGGCGGCCGGTCGCCACCGTGTCCCTGCCGGACGCCCAGCTCGTGGTCTGGCCGGACCGCACCGCCGGCACCCTGGGCGACCCGGAACTCGACCGGATCGCCGCCGCCCAGGCGCGGGGTCTGCTGGCGCACGGTCGCAGCGCGATCGTGACGGCGTGCGAGCGTGAGGTGTTCGTGCAGTCCTGGGCCTCCCCGGCCCGCATGATCGTCTTCGGGGCGATCGACTTCGCCGCCGCCGTGGCCCGCATCGGCAAGTTCCTCGGCTACCAGGTGACCGTCTGCGACGCTCGGGGAGTCTTCGCCACCCCCGCCCGCTTCCCCGAGGCGGACGAGGTGATCGTCCAGTGGCCGCACCGCTACCTGGAGTCGACCCACGTCGACGAGCGCACGGTCCTGTGTGTCCTCACCCACGACCCGAAGTTCGACATCCCCCTGCTGGAGGTCGCCCTCCGGACCCCGGCCCGCTACATCGGCGCGATGGGCAGCCGCCGCACCTGCGAGGATCGCCTCCACCGCCTCCGCGAAGCGGGCGTCCCCGAAGCGGCCCTGGCCCGCCTGCGCGCCCCGATCGGCCTCGACCTGGGCGCCCGCACCCCGGAGGAGACGGCGGTGGCCATCGCCGCCGAGATCGTCGCCCTCTCCTGGGGCGGCTCCGGCGCCCCGCTCACCGGCCTGACCGCCCCCATCCACGGCCCCGCCTGACCCCGCCGCCCTTACCGGTCACCGGTCCGGGCTCGCGCCCGGCACCGCAGCACGCGGGCCACCGCCACCGGACTGCAATCAGCGGCCGGTCATATCGGCTGGCCGCGAAAGCCGACCCTGCTGGCTATTCAAGGAAGGGTGCGCTCACAGGTCCTTCTCGCCGATCTTCCTCAGATGACGAACGCGACCCGGGACCCGTCGCTGAGCAGTCTGCCCCTGCAGGCGAA
>NZ_JBFAMR010000023.1:61239-112229 GCF_040656595.1 Actinoplanes sp. NPDC049802 | reverse complement strand
ATGCCTCCCCCATCGTCCCCCTCGCTTTTTTTGTTTTTTTCTCGCTGTTTTTCTTTTCGCTCCTGGTCCCGCCCCGCGCGGCGGACTCCAGCCCGGCGGGCGCGGCACGGGCCGGACCACGAACGCAAGCTCGCGCCGAGAGGACGGAACGATCAAAATCGGACGGGACGACGTCAGGCGTACCGGGAAGGAAGTGTTTCAAGATCGATTTATGGGAACGTGACCGGACGGCCGATCAGTCGTAGTCCGGACCACGGGTCTCGTGCATCGCTAGCTCCTCGGCGCTGGCGCCGCCACCGGCCGCGCCCGCGTCGTACGCGATGCTCTCCGCCTCGTCGTCCCAGCCGGAACCACCGTCCGGCGCGACCAGACGGCCCACCCGGCGGGGATCGTCGTCGTCCAGTTGACCGTCGTCGTAGAGCGAGATCGGCGACCGTGGATCCGACGTCGGGCCCTGACCCCACACGTCCCGGTCCAGGTCGCGCCGCTCCGGATCGTCTACCGTCTCGGCCAGCGGGTCCCGGCGCGGCGGGTTGGCCGGCTCGGCCCCGAAGTCCGGTTCCTCCTGGCGCAGCCGGCGGTCCAGTGACTCGCCCCGGCGCTGCTCCTCGGCGGTGTCGCCGAACCGGTTCGACCCACCCGGTCCGGTGCCGGCGAGCGCGGCCGGGTCCGGGCCGTCGCTCCACCGCGGGCTGTTCACCTCGTCGTACGCGGTCGAGTCGTCATCGGCGGTGTCTGGCAGTCCGGAGGCCTCCGGATCGGTGACCTCAGCCGGGTAGTCGTTGTCTCGCATGCCCTGTTGACTACCCACCCGGGAGGTCGCTCATGCCGTTTCGAGGCGAGCCCAGACCACCTTGCCGTCGTCCAGTGCCAAGTGGCCCCAGCGGGCCGACACCGCGTCGATCAGGAGCAGACCACGGCCACCGTACGACGAGGCCGGCACCGGTCCGGTGAACCGCGGCACGACGGTGGAACCGTCCCGGACCGCCACGCTCATCGTGTCGCCGTGCCGGGCCAGCAGGAACCGCATCGGAGTCCGGACGTGCGCCACCACGTTGTTGACCATCTCGGTCGCCACGATGCAGGCGTTACCGGCCAGGTGTGGCAGGTCCCAGCGCCCGCACGCCTCGGTGATCACCTCCCGGGAGCGGCGGGCCGCTCCCACCACCGGATCCAGACCGACGCTGATCCGCTGTCCGGCGTCCGGTGTGCCGAGCGCCGCGAAGGCGCCGGCCGGATCGGGCCAGACCGGCCAGCCGGTGGGCTGCCACGCCGTGGCCTCGGCCGGGTCACAGAGCATCAGGTGGCTGCCCGGCCAGTCCCGGGTCTGCTCGCGGACCTCGCGCAGCACGTCGACCGCGCCGGCCTGGGTCACCCGCAGCCCGGCCACGTCGACCACCAGAGCCTCCGGCTGGGTGGCCAGCACGGTGAGCAGCGCCGCGCGGATCGGCGCGGCGGTGTCACCGTCGAGCACCCCGGTCAGCCGGACCAGCGGGTAGCTCTGGTCACGGTCCACCCGGTGACGAACCTCGCTCGGCATGATCGCTCCATTGTGCATAACACGTCCCGTCCTCGCATTTCGGCGCGTGAGGGTTTCGTATTCCGGCGCTAGAGGATCCGGTGCCGTGGTCAGCCGCAAAGGGCGCTACGACGGACATGACCGGGGTGTACCCCGGCCCGGGGCCGGTATGCGGGAAAGAGCGGATCAGCCCCGGCGGGCCAGCGCGGTCAGCACGCTCTCGTGCAGCAGCCCGTTCGTGCCGATCACCGAACTCTTGTCGGCGGTGGGCCGGCCGTCCAGGTCGGTGATCTTCCCACCGGCCTCGGTCACGATCGGGATGAGCGCCGCCATGTCCCAGAGCGAGAGCTCCGGCTCGGCCATCGCGTCCACGGCGCCCTCGGCCAGCAGCATGTAACCGTAGAAGTCGCCGTAGGCCCGGCTGCGCCACACTCCGAGCAGGATGTCAATCATCTGGTCGAGGCGGCCGTTGTCGGCCCAGCCGTTCAGGCTCGCGTAGCAGAAGCTGGCGTCGGCCATCCGGCGCACCGAGGAGACGCTGATCCGGGTCGCCGAGTGCTGGTTCCTCCCGGCGAACGCGCCCAGGCCACGCCCGGCCCACCAGCGCCGACCCAGGGCCGGCGCGGACACCAGACCGACGACCGGGGTGTCACCCTCCATCAACGCGATCAGGGTGGCCCAGATCGGCACGCCGCGGACGAAGTTCTTCGTCCCGTCGATCGGGTCGATCACCCAGTGCCGGCTGCCCGGCCCGGCGGCCGCGGCCGACCGGCCGAACTCCTCGCCGAGCACCCCGTCCCGTGGCCGTGCCCGGGCCAGCGTGGCGCGGATCGCCTTCTCCACCGCGGTGTCCGCGTCGGACACCGGGGTGAGGTCCGGCTTCGCCTCCACCTTGAGGTCCAGCGCGCGGAACCGGGCCATCGCGATGGTGTCGGCCGAGTCGGCGAGAACGTGGGCAAGCGCAAGATCGTCGGCATATCCGGCCATGCCGAAAAGCTAGCCCATCCGGCGGGCGTGAGCGCGCCGGGTTTCCCCCTTCTCAAGATCAGGTCGCCTCGGCAGAGGCTGATCCCGCACGTCGCCCTCGCCGGGTGTGTGGTGATCAGATCTCCTCCGCGGGCTGATCCCGCACGTCACCCTCGCCGGCACGAGAGGCCAGCAGGCGACGGTACGAGGCCAGGCGGCGCTCGTCGGCCTTCCCCTCGGCCACCCAGGCGTCCAGTCGGCAGTCGGAGTCGGCGGCCGTGTGCCCGCAGTTCGGCTGGTCCTCCACAGTGCCCTCGACCAGGTCGGGGAACCCGTGCAGCAGGCTCTCCGCGCTCACGTGCGCCAGCCCGAAGCTCCGGATCCCCGGTGTGTCGACGATCCAGCCCGGGTCCGTGCGGGACCGCCCGGTCGCGGGCAGCCGCAACGCCACCGCGCTGGTCGAGGTGTGCCGCCCCTTGCCGATCGCGCTGACCGCGCCGACCGCCCGCAGCGCGTCCGGCACCAGGCGGTTGACCAGCGTCGACTTGCCCACGCCGGAGTGCCCGACGAGCACCGAGATGCGGCCGGCCAGCCGGGCGCGCAACTCGTCCAGGTCGCTGCCCGGACGGACCAGCACGTGCGGCAGGTCCAGCTCGGCGTAGTAGCCGAGCACCCCCTCCGGGCCGGCCAGGTCGGCCTTGGTGAGGCAGAGCAGCGGTTCCACGTCCGCGTCGTACGCCGCCACCAGGCACCGGTCGATGAAGCCGGTCCGTGGCGGCGGGTCGGAAAGCGCGCTGACGATCACCAACTGGTCGGCGTTGGCCACCACCACCCGCTCCAGCCGGCCCTCGGGCGTGCTGTCGTCGTCGTCCGCCGTCCGGCGGAGCACCGACGTGCGGTCGCTGATCCGGACGATCCGGGCCAGCGCGCCGGGCGCCCCCGAAACGTCGCCGACCAGGGCCACCCGGTCGCCCACCACCACCGATTTGCGGCCCAGCTCGCGGGCCCGCATCGCGGTGATCACCTCGATGTCGCCGCTGTCCTCGCGGACGCAGCCGTACCGGCCCCGGTCGACGGTGATGACCAGAGCGCCGACGGCGTCGTCGTGCTTCGGGCGCGTCCGGGTACGCGGGCGGGACGAGCGGCCCGGCCGGATGCGGACATCGTCCTCGTCGTACTCCCGTTTACGCGCTGGCAGATCTAGCTCCTCGCCACGAGTCCCGCCCAGAGTTCCGGGAACTCGGGCAACGTCTTCGACGTACAACCTACGTCGGCCAGGTGGACGCCCGGCACGGCGAGTCCGACAACGGCTCCGGCGTGCGCCATCCGATGATCCGCGTACGTCTCGAAGGTGGCCCCCCGCGGCGGCCCCGGGACGATCCGCAGCCCGTCAGGGAACTCGGTCACCTCGGCCCCGATCCGTCCCAGCTCGGTGGCGAGGGCCGTGATCCGGTCGGTCTCGTGGCCCCGGATGTGCTCCACCCCGCGCAGTTCGGACGGGCCCTCGGCGAGCGCGGCGAGCGCCGCCACCACCGGGGTCAGCTCGCCCACCTCGGAGAGATCCGCCGTGATGCCCCGCAGCGTGCCGGTGCCCCGCACGGTCAGGCCGGCGCCGGAGAGGGTGACCTCGGCGCCCAGCGCCCGGAAGATCCCGATGGCCTGCTCGACCGGCTGCCAGCTGTCGGCCGGCCAGCCCGCCAGGGTGACCGCGCCGCCGGTGACGGCGGCCGCCGCGAAGAACGGCGCGGCCCCGGACAGGTCGGGCTCGATCACCCAGGTACGCCCGCGCAGCGGGCCGGGCTGGACGGTCCACACGTCGGTCACGCTGTCGTCCACCACGACGCCGGCGGCCCGCAGCATGTGCGTGGTCATCCGCAGGTGCGGCGCGGACGGCACCGGCGGGCCCTCGTGCCGCAGGGTCAGGCCCTTGGCGAACCGGGCAGCGGACAGCAGCAGCCCTGAGACGAACTGGCTGGACGCCGAGGCGTCGATCACCGCCTCGCCGCCCTCGACCGTGCCGGAGCCGTGCACGGTCAGCGGCAGTCCGTCGATCGGCGACGCGTCGACCGCCACACCGAGCGAACGCAGCGCCGCGACGATCGGGCGCAGCGGCCGTTTCCGCATGTGCGGGTCTCCGTCGAACTCGACCGGTCCGTCGGCCAGCGCGGCGACCGACGGCAGGAACCGGGTGATCGTGCCGGCCAGCCCCACGTCGATCCGGGCCGGGCCACGCAGCGGGCCGGGCGTCACGGTCCACCGGTCGTCCGACGAGGTGTCCACCGCGACACCCAGCGCGGCCAGGCCCGCCGCCATCAGCACGGTGTCGCGGGCCCGCAGCGGCGCCTCGATCACCGAGGGCTCCTCGGCCAGGGCGGAGAGGATCAGGGCGCGGGCGGTCATCGACTTGGAGCCGGGCAGCCGCACGGTCGTGGCGACCGGGCCGGTGGCGGTCGGGGCGAGCCAGGGGCGGGGTTCTGGAGTCACGCCGCCATTCTGCCGTCGGCCGGCGGCGGTTTCGGGCCGCCTCCCGTCCCCCGGGGCATGTCCGGCGTGTGACCGCCCGCCCGTGTGAACCCGGCTGGTCGTCGGAGCGGTTTCGTGAGCGTTGAAACAGCCCTCACGGCCGGCTGAACGTCTGCGGCTGGTTGTCGGGTGTTGAGGCGGTCCTTACGGCCGGCTGGACGTTCGCCGGGGGAGCCGAAACGGTCCGCACGGTCGGCCGAACGTGTGGCGGGGCGGACGAGTGTTCGAAACCGGCGTACCGTGCTGCCCATGTGCGGGCGATACGCGACCACCCGGAGCAACGCCGACCTCAGCCGTCTGTTCGAGGCCGTCGACGTGGCCGAGCCGTTGCGCGCCAGTTGGAACGTCGCACCCACCGACCCGGTCCCGCTGGTCCGGATGTCGAAGGAGCACGAGAGCCGGGTGCTGGACACCGCCCGCTGGGGCCTGGTGCCGCACTGGGCGAAGGACCTGAAGGGCGGCGCCCGCATGATCAACGCGCGTGCCGAGACGGTCGCCGAGCTGCGGTCGTTCGCCCCGTCGTTCGCCAAGCGGCGCTGCCTGGTCCCGGCCGACGGCTGGTTCGAGTGGGTCCGCGACGGCAAGGAGAAGCAGGCGTTCTACATGACTCCGGCGGACGGGTCGCCGCTGGCCTTCGCCGGTCTGTGGTCGGCGTGGGGGCCGGAGTCGGTGCTGACGTGCAGTGTGGTCACCACGGCGGCGCTGGGCGGCCTCGCCAAGGTGCACGACCGGATGCCGTTGATCCTTCCGCCGGAGCGGTGGGCTGACTGGCTGGCCGGAGGGGGCGACCCGGAGCGGCTGCTGCGCCCGCTCTCCGAGCGTGAGCTCGAGGCCATCGAGATTCGTCCGGTGGGGCCGGAGGTCGGCAATGTGCGCAACAACGGCCCCGAGTTGATCAGTGCGGCGTCACAGGTAACGCTTTTTTGAACAATTGAAGATCAGCGCAGGTCTTTGTCGGTTTATGTGGCAATTCTGAATCGACAACTTTGTTTCAAGATAGATCACCCCCTTGTTCTGATCTTGTACCCTGCGGTACAAACCAGCGCCGGAGTGGTGCCGGACCGTAAGGTGCGGCCCGGCCGCCACATGCAGTTCCGGTCCCACGGGGGAGGTGGGCTGATGACACGAGCACGCATGCCGCGTCCGCACGAGGTTGCCATCGCGCGACGCGACCCGCGGCTGCTCGAGGCGATCGCGCAACGACGTACCGATGAGGCCTGGCGCACCAGAGGCGCCTGCCGCAGCGTGGATCCCGAGACGTTCTTTCCCGCACCGAACGAGCCGTCCGGCGGCGCTGTCGCCCTGTGCGGCACGTGTGACGTGCAGGGCCCATGTCTGGCCTGGGCGCTCCAGGTCGGCGACTGTCACGGTGTCTGGGGCGGCACCACGCCACGCGAGCGCCGGGCCATGCTGGTGGCCTGGCGGGAGCGGATCCAGGCGAACGGGGAGGAGATCGACGACTCACCGGACGCCGAGGACCGCCGGTTGCTCACCCTGCTCCCGGTCAGCCGTTGAGCTGATAGAACGGGGTCGTGCGACGACACCACGACGAGTCCCCGGCGCCGGAGCGCGCACCCCGCCGCGCGTCGACCGTCGAAACGCCACGCGGCCCCGCCGCCGTGACCGTGACCGAGCCGGCCGGCCCGACGCTCGGCCTGCTCGTTCTCGGACACGGCGCCGGGGGTGGTGTCGACGCGCCCGACCTCGTGGCGGTGCACGACGCCGCGGTGGCGGCGGGGATGCGGGTGGCCCTGGTCACCCAGCCGTACCGGGTGGCGGGCCGTCGCGCGCCCGCGCCCGCCGGGCACCTCGACGAGGCCTGGACCGTGGTGGTGCGCGCGCTGGGCGTACCGGAGATGCCGTTGATCGTGGGCGGGCGCTCCAGCGGAGCGCGGGTCGCCTGCCGGACCGCGGCCACCCTCGGGGCCGCGGGGGTGCTCGCCCTCGCCTTCCCGCTGCACCCGCCGGGAAAGCCGGAGAGGAGCCGGGCCGCGGAGCTGCCCACCGGCCTGCCGACACTGGTGGTCAACGGTGACCGGGACCCGTTCGGGGTGCCGCAGCCGTCCGGGGCGATCGAGGTGGCCGTCCGCCCGGGCGCCGTGCACGATCTGCGCAAAGACCTTCCGGGGTCGGTGGCGGTGGTGATCGACTGGCTCCGCCGCCATTCCTGGGCACGCTAGATCGGGAATGTGAGCCACCCTCGCCGGCGTTCCACAACCTGGAAACATGTCGGCGGGAAGGGGTTCTGTGGTGCGTACCGGTGCCGAGTGCGTCGAGCGTGACGGCCGGGAGGCGAACCGGGTGCGGAGCCTGTTGAGCTCCCCCGAGTGGCCCGCGGCCGGAGCTCCGCCGGTGGACCTGTCGGTGAGCGTCAGCACACCCGCGGTTTTCGAGAGCGTTGCACGGGCAGTACCCGTATCCTCGGCGGGGCGGTCGAGGGGGGAGTCCAGGGTGGCCCAGAAGGAACGGACCGAGGAGCGCCGAGAGCGCTTCGAGCGTGAGGCGTTGCCGTTCGTCGACCAGCTGTATGCCGCTGGACTGCGGATGACCCGTAACCCGGCCGATGCCGAGGACCTGGTGCAGGAGACGTTTCTGAAGGCGTTCTCCGCGTTCCACCAGTTCGAGCAGGGGACCAACCTCAAGGCCTGGCTCTACCGGATCCTGACGAACACGTACATCAACTCGTACCGGCGCAAGCAGCGGCAGCCGGTGCAGGCGCCGACCGAGGAGATCACCGACTGGCAGCTCGCGTCGAGCGAGTCGCACACGTCGCAGGGTCTGCGGTCGGCCGAGACCGAGGCGCTCGACCGGCTCCCGGACAGCGACATCAAGGAAGCGCTGCAGTCCCTGCCGGAGGACTTCCGGCTCGCCGTCTACCTCGCCGATGTCGAGGGTTTCTCGTACAAGGAGATCGCCGACATCATGGGCACGCCGATCGGCACGGTCATGTCCCGGCTGCACCGCGGCCGTCGCAACCTGCGCAAACTGCTCGAGCAGTACGCGGTGGACCGGGGCATCACCCGGACCGCGACCTCCGAGCCGCAGGGGGCGTGACGACGTGGAGCACGAGGATTACGACTGCAGCACCGTCCTGGACGAGGTCTACCTGTACCTGGACCTGGAGTGCTCGGAGGACCGTCGCCGCCTGATCCAGAAGCACCTCGACGAGTGCGCCGGGTGCCTCCGTGAGTTCGGCATCGAGCACGACGTGAAGGCACTGGTCAGCCGCTGCTGCGGCGACGAGCGGGCGCCGGCCGAGCTGCGTGACCGGCTGCGCCACAAGCTCGGGCAGCTGGAAGTGCAGACCGAGACCAAGGAGTACCTGCCCTGACGTGGCGCTGACATGCGAAAGGCCCGGCGAATCCGCCGGGCCTTCTCGTTTCAGCTGTTGGGGCGCTTGCCGTGGTTGGCGGAGCTCTTCTTGCGGGCCTTCTTCTTGCGGGCCTTCTTGGCCATGTCGCGACTCCTGTTCGTGGTGCTGGACTCGCAGCCGATCGTAATGGGCGGGTCCGGCCGGACCGGACTCACCCGCATCCGATCCGTGGTTTGATGAGCCTCACCGAACCGCGCCGACGGATGAGGGAGGCCGCGACCATGGCGGACGAGATCCGTGCCGAGATGGTGGCCAACGTGGGTAAGGTCGTGACCACGCCGGGCGCCACCGTCGCCGAGGGCGACACGCTGGTCATCCTCGAGTCGATGAAGATGGCGGTCCCGGTGCAGGCCGGGACCGGCGGGACGGTCGCCCGGCTGGCCGTCCACGAGGGTGACACGGTCCACGAGGGCGACCTCATCGCCGTGATCGACAGGGCCTAGTCGCGCCGCCAGCGCAGCAGCGACCGCCCCTTGCCCCGCTGGCGGGGGACGGCCGGGACCCGGATGGTGGCGGCGGCCAGCTCCCGGGTCGGCCGGTCCAGGGCGGGCGCGGCCAGAGCCAGTTCGGCGACCGCGCGGGCGTTGCGCCCGGAGGCGGTCTCGGTGAGCCTCGCCGCCACCACGGAGGCCACGTCGGCCCGTGCCCGCGGATCCACCCAGGCGTAGGCGACGAGCGCGAACAGCGCCGCCTGGGTCACCCGGTCCACGTCGCCGTCGAGGAGCCCTAGCAGCAGCCGGCGGCGGCTCGACTCCGGCCACGGCTCCTCGGTCCCGTGGTGCAGCAGGCCGAGGCAGGCCCACACCTCCAGGCCGTTCTGCTGGCCGGCGCGGGCCGTCTCCGGGTGCGCCAGCAGGGCCAGCAGCTCCCACGGCTCGACCAGGACCAGTCCCAGTGCCCGGTCGTAGGCGCCCGGCGGGTGCGGCCAGGTCGGGCCGGCGATCCGCTGGAGCCGGTGCAGCGCGTCACCGGACGGCTCCGCGTTGACCGGGGCACGGCCGGCCGGCAGCGGCGCCCCGGCGGGGAGCCCGCCCAGCCACGGCGTGTCGCGGCAGCACTCCTCCAGATCGGTGTGCTCGTGTGCGTCGTCCGGGTGGTCGCGGACGAAGTCGGCCAGCTCGACCAGGTGGGTGACGTCGCCGTCGGCGCGGTAGCGCAGCCGGTGGGCGGTGTGCACCACGCAGTCGAAGTCCGGGTCGCGTTCCAGGGCGAGCTCGGTCCAGCGCAGCGCCTCGTCGAGGCGGCCCAGGTCGGCCAGGGTGGCGGCGACGTCGGCGTACACCGAGAGGTCGTCGGGGTCGTAGGCGACGGCACGGCGCAGGGCGGCGAGCGCCTCCGGCATCCGTCCGGCGCTTCGGTACGCGTACCCCAACCAGATCTCGGCGAGTTTGGACGGCTGTGCCCGGGAGCCCCGCCCGGCCCAGTCGACGGCGAGCCGCACCTCGCCGAGCCGGCGGGCCAGCGCGGATCCGGCACCGAGCAGCATGCCGTGCTCGCCGTGCGCGGCGATCGCGTGCCGGACGACCTCGAGGTACGGCCGCAGCGTGGTGACCGCGCCGGCCGGTGCCGGATCGCCGACCGCGGTGCAGAGCCGCATCACGGTACGCGCGAGCACCCCCGGGTCGACGCGTGCGCCGAGGGCCGGGTCACCGACCCAGGGCACCCCGGCCCAGTCCAGCGCCGGGTCGTGCCCGCTGGCCGCGGCGAGCAGGGCCAGCCCTTCCTCGGGGTGTCCGGCGGCGGCGAGCAGGTGGGCGCGGGCGGCGAGCCGGCCGGCCGGCGCGTGCGGCTCCACCGGGAACAGGTCAAGCCCGCCGTCGGCTCGTGCCGCCAAGCGGCTGAGCAGCTCGTGGGTGTCCGGCAGGGTGGGTGCGTGGGCCAGCGCGGCGGCGATGTGCCCGGCGGCGGACGCGATTTCGCCGCGCTCGAGGGCGTCACGAGCACGCGCGAGGTCACGGTGGGCCGAGGGGGATTCCACGACTGATGACCCTATGGGAAGTGCCGCCCCGTTGTCAGTCCTCATGTTTGCTCATTAGTGCGCGAAACCTTGACTTAGTAAGCTGTTTCTTGCAAGACTGCGCACAGATTGCGCAGGTACCGCGCGGAAATGGGAGGATCACGTGACACAACCAGGCCAGGGGATGGCATCGGACATCGGCGAACAACCCGCCGGTTTCGCACGGCTGCTGGAGGACGGGCCGTCCAGCGCCATCGCCGAGGTGGCCGCCGAGGTGGCCCGCCGGGCGCCGCGCAGCATCCTCTTCGTCGGCCGCGGCACGTCCGATCACGCGGCGCTCTACGGCGCCTACCTCGCCGAGATCCGGCTCGGCCTGCCGGTGGCCAGCGCCTCCCCGAGCGCCATCACGCTCTACGGCGCCCGCCCCGACCTGACCGGCACGCTGGTCATCGGCGTCAGCCAGAGCGGCGGCTCACCCGACCTCGCCGGGGTGCTCAACGTGGCCCGCGAGACCGGTGCGCTCACCCTGGCGATCACCAACAACCCGGAGTCGCCGCTGGCCCGGGCCGCCGAGCTGTCCATCGACGTGGCGGCCGGTCACGAGCGGGCGGTCGCCGCGACCAAGACCTACACCGCCGAGCTGCTCGCCCTGCTCATGCTGGTCGAGGGCATCCGGGCCGGGGACGGCCGGCTGCCCGCCGAGGAACGGTCCGCGCTGGCCGAGCTGCCCGGCCTGGCCGAGCGGGTGCTCGCCGACCGGTCCGCGGAGGAGCTGGCGCAGCGCTACCGGTTCGCCTCCAGCCTGGTCACCACCGGGCGGGGGTATGCGTACCCGACCGCCCGTGAGACCGCCCTGAAGCTGATGGAGACCTCCTACCTGCCGGCCCTCGCGTTCTCCGGCGCCGACCTGCTGCACGGCCCGCTCGCCATGGCCGACCCGGATGTGCCGGTGCTCGCGGTGGTCGGCGAAGGACCTGGCGGCCGGTCGATGCGCGACGTGGTGGCCCGGCTCGGCGAGCGCCGCGCCGACGTGGTGACCATCGGCGCGGCCGACGTGCCCGGCGCCTCCGCCCGGCTCGCCGTGCCGCCCGTCGACGAGCGCTACTCGCCGATGCTCGACATCCTGCCGCTCCAGCAGCTCGCCCTCGCCCTGGCGCTGGCACGTGGCGAGGATCCGGACGCTCCCCGCGGTCTCAAGAAGGTCACCACCACTCTTTAGCGGCCACGCCCCGTCTCGCGGATCCCGCGCGGCCGCGGCGTGGCCCACGTGGCGCCGGCCACCATCTGGACCTCGTCGCGCTCCCACGCGATCCGCGAGGCAGGGCCTAGGCTGGGCCGGTGTCCACGCTGCGTGACCTCGTCGAAGAACACACCGCCCTGAGCCCCGCCGACATCGACCACCTGCACCGGATCGCCGGTGACTGGCAGCTGCTGTCCGATCTCTCCTTCGCGGACCTGCTGCTCTGGGTGCCGATCAAGGGGGAGCCGCGACAGCCGCGGGAGTTCCTCTGCGTCGCCCAGGTGCGGCCGACCACGGCGCCGACGGCGTACCAGGACGACCAGGTCGGCAAGATCGTCGGCGGGCCGGAGGTGGCGCACCTCGACGTCGCCATCACCCAGGAGCGGATCTGGCGGGAGGGCGACCCGGTCTGGTACGGCGACACCCCCGCCCGGCACGAGGCCATCCCGGTCCGGCTGCGCGACGCCACCGACCTGGAGGAGGCGCTCAGCGAGGTGATCGCGGTGATCGGCCGGGACACCAACCTGAGCACCGCGCGCACCCCCAGCCAGCTGGAGCTCAACTATCTGACCACGGCCGACGACCTGGCGCAGATGGTGGCGGACGGGACGTTCCCGCCGCCCCGCCTGCCCGGGGAGGTCACCTCGGCGCCCCGGGTCGGCGACGGGCTGATCCGGCTGGACGCCTCCGGCAAGGTGACCTACGCCAGCCCGAACGCGCAGTCCGCCTACCGGCGGCTCGGCTTCAACGCGCACCTGGTCGGCGAGGAACTGGCCAAGCTCTCCAGCCGGCTCTCCGGCGACCCGCTGGAGGGCAACGACGCGGCCGAACGGATCCTGGCGTCGCTGCGCGGCGAGTTCCCGGCCCGGATGGAGGTGGAGGCGCGCGGCGCCACCGTGCTCACCCGGGCGCTGCCGCTGCTGCCCGCCGGCGTGCCGATCGGCGCGCTGGTGCTGGTCCGGGACGTGACCGAGGTGCGCCGCCGGGAACGGGCGCTGATGACCAAGGACGCCACCATCCGGGAGATCCACCACCGGGTGAAGAACAACCTGCAGACCGTGGCGGCGCTGCTGCGCCTCCAGGCCCGCCGGGTGGACGCGCCGGAGGCCCGGATGGCGCTGGAGGAGTCGGTCCGCCGAGTCGCCTCCATCGCCCTGGTCCACGAGACCCTCTCGATGTCCAGCGACGAGGCGGTCGAGTTCGACGGCATCGTGGACCGGGTGGCGCAGGCCGCCACCGAGGTCGCCACCACCGGCTCCCCGGTCCGGATCCGCCGGGAGGGCACCTTCGGCGTGCTGCCCGCCGAGATCGCCACCTCCCTCGTCATGGTCCTCAACGAGCTGCTGATCAACGCGGTCGAGCACGGCTTCCCCGAGCCCGAGGACGACGAGGCCGCCCCCGCGGACCACGACGGCGAGGTGGCCGTCTCGGCGCACCGGTTCCGCAAACAACTGCACGTCACGGTGGCCGACAACGGGCGCGGTCTACCGGACGGCTTCAAGTTCGAGGGCAGCAACCGTCTCGGCCTCCAGATCGTCCGGGCGCTGGCCACCGGTGAGCTGCGCGGCAGCATCGAGCTGCGCAACCGGGCCGTCGGCGGGACCGAGGCCGTGCTGGTGGTGCCGCTCGGAAAGCGCTGATCCGGCGAGCGCGGCGCCTGCCGGGTTACGCGATCCGGCTGCTCGGAAAGCGCTGATCCGGCCGGCGCGGCGCCTGCCGGGTTACGTCGCGGCTGCTCGGGAAGCGCCGACCAGGTGGCTGCCGGGCTGCCGCAGCGCCTGCTGCTGGGGCAGCCCGAGAACGGCCACCAGGACCAGCGCCACCACCGCGCGCAGCCGCAACCCGTGCATCGCCGCCGCGGCCAGCAGCAGCACCGCGGGCAGGGCGAAGAGCACGTGGCGCGGCGCCCACAGCGGCCCGGTCAGGAACGACGCGGCGAGCAGCGCCACCGGCGGCAGCACGCCGAGCACCGCCAGTTCGCGCAGCAGCGCCGGGTCCGGCCAGCGGGCGGCCAGGGCCAGGCCGGCCACCAGGAGCCCGGCGGCGGCGGCGCCGAAGAACGCCTCCGGGGCGGAGCGCAGCAGCTCCCACGGTGTGCCCGGCCGGTAGAGGAAGAGGCCGGTGTGCTGGCGGACCCCCAGGGAGATCAGCGGGGCCGGTGCCACCAGCGCCAGCAGGGTCACCGGAAACCACCAGAACAGCGACCGCACCCGGCTGAGCCGCCACCGGGACACCACCGTGTAGGTGTGCCCCGCCAACACCAGCAGGGTCACCGGATGGGCCAGCCCGGCCACCGCGAGAGCCAGCCCGTACCCGAGCCAGCGCAGCGCGCCCGGCCGGTCCAGGGCCAGGTAGAGCAGCAGAGTGGCGGCGGTGGCCGCGCACAGGGCGAGCGCGTGCGGCCCGGCCTCCTGGGCGTACCGGCTGGTGGCCGGCAGCGCGACCAGCAGCAGTCCGGCGAACAGCCCGGCGCCCGGGGTGAGCAGCCGCCGGCCCAGCTCGCCGGTGAATCCGGCGGCGAGCGCCATGGCGATCAGTGACGGCGCCCGCAGCGTGAACACCGTCTCGCCGGCCAGCAGGCTCCAGTAGTGCAGGAACAGTTGATACGGAACGAGCACGGCGTCGGCGCCGCGACCGGCCTCGACGATCGCGGCCGGGGACCCGGCGGTCAGGGCCTCGCGCGGGCCGGGCGCCGGGACGGTCAGCCCGATCCGGCCCACCAGCAGCATGGTGACGGCCGGGAGCAGGGACGGCGCCCAGGTCCGGAGCAGGGTGGCCAGCCGGCGCGCGGAGGAGCGGCGCGGGCCGGAGAGCGGCCGGGTCGGTGAGTCGTCGTGGGCGGCCTGATCGAGCATGAGCGCCTCCGGCCCGAGTGTCGCAATTCCGGGACGTAGTGCGCCACTCACGGAGAGTAGCCATACAGCTTAGGTGTCAACTGTTACAAGATGTTGGCCTTGTGCGACTCGGCACACTCCCGAAATCTGGACCGTGCTGGCCGAGAGTCCCTGGGCGTGAGAGGCTTGCCCGCATGACCGCTGCAGTTGACCGCCGCTTCGTGGCCCGCCGCCACGTCGACTACGGCCGTGTCCGCAGCGCCATGTGTCCGGCTTCCTGACGACGCCCGATTTCCATTTCCGGGCGCTCGACCGCCGGGCCCAACTCCTGACACAGATGTCACGAGCCTCCCACGGGCCGTGAGCGGCACAGCGCGCCCACGAAACCCGGAGGAACGCCGAGATGGCGCCCAGCAACACTCCCGCCGCAAGGCCGGCCGCCCGCCCCCGCAAGGCGCGCGGCGAGGGTCAGTGGGCGCTCGGACACCGCGAGCCGCTCAACCCCAACGAGCGCAGCAAGAAGGACGACAACCCGCTGAACGTACGGGCCCGGATCGAGAACATCTACGCCCACGGTGGGTTCTCCTCGATCGACCCGGCCGACCTGCGCGGGCGGTTCCGCTGGTGGGGTCTCTACACACAACGGCGGGCCGGGATCGACGGCGGGCGTACCGCGGTGCTGGAGCCGGAGGAGCTCGAGGACGAGTACTTCATGCTCCGTGTCCGGATCGACGGCGGCGCCCTCAACCTCGCGCAGCTGCGCGTCATCGCCGGCATCGCCACCGAGTTCGCCCGGGACACCGCCGACATCACCGACCGGCAGAACATCCAGATGCACTGGATCCGGGTCGAGGACATGCCGGAGATCTGGCGCCGGCTCGAGTCGGTCGGCCTGCAGACCACCGAGGCGTGCGGCGACTGCCCGCGCGTCGTGCTGGGCAGCCCGGTCGCCGGCGTCTCGGCCGACGAGGTGATCGACGCGACCCCGGCGATCGACGAGATCGTCAAGCGGTACGTGGGCGACCCGCGTTACTCGAACCTGCCGCGCAAGTTCAAGTCGATCATCTCCTGGCTGCCCGACGGGCCGTACCAGGTCAACGACATCGCCTTCGTCGGTGTGCACCACCCCGACCACGGCCCCGGCTTCGACCTGTGGATCGGCGGCGGCCTGTCCACCAACCCGCGCCTGGCCGAGCGGCTCGGCGTCTGGGTGCCGCTGGCCGAGGTCCCGGACGTCTGGGAGGGCGTCGTCGGGCTCTTCCGCGACTACGGCTACCGCCGGCTGCGGCACCGTGCCCGGCTCAAGTTCCTGCTCGCCGACTGGGGCGTGGCGAAGTTCCGCGAGGTCCTGGAGAAGGAGTACATGGGCCGCGCGCTGATCGACGGCCCGGCCCCGGAGCTGCCGGAGAAGCCGCTCGACCACATCGGCGTGCACAAGCAGATCGACGGGCGGAACTACATCGGCGCCGCCCCGGTGGTCGGCCGGTCCTCCGGCACCCAGCTGACGAAGCTGGCGGACCTGGCCGAGGCGCACGGGTCCGACCGGGTGCGGCTCACCGCGTACCAGAAGCTCCTGGTCCTGGACATCGCCGACGACCAGGTGGAGCCGATCATCGAAGGTCTCCGCGGCATCGGGCTGGAAGCCCGTCCGTCGGCCTTCCGCCGCGGCACGATGGCCTGCACCGGCATCGAGTACTGCAAGCTCGCCATCGTCGAGACCAAGGCGCGCGGCGAGGAGCTGGTGGCCCGGCTCGAGGACCGGCTCAAGGGCTTCGACGCCGACCTGTCGATCCACCTCAACGGCTGCCCGAACGCGTGCGCCCGCACCCAGGTCGCCGACATCGGCCTCAAGGGCCAGCTCGTCATGAACTCGCACGGCGAGCAGGTCGAGGGCTTCCAGATCCATCTGGGCGGCGCGCTCGGCATGGCCAAGGGCGAGGCCGCCGGTTTCGGCCGCAAGGTCCGCGGCCTCAAGGCCACCGCCGAAGAGCTTCCGGAGTACGTGGAACGCGTCGCCCGGCATTACCTGGACGGCCGCGACCAGGGCGAGACGTTCGCCAACTGGGTGCTGCGGGCCGACGAGGAGCTACTGACATGAGCGATGCCAGGTCGGCTCCGCTGTACTGCCCCTACTGCGGTGAGGAGGACCTCCGCCCCAACGAGTCCTCGCACGGCGCCTGGGAGTGCCACTCCTGCGCCCGTGTGTTCTCGGTCAAGTTCATCGGTCTTCTGTCCAAGGGAGTGAGTTCGCGATGAGTCTCCTCAACGCCGCGGGTATGGGCCTGATCAATTTGGGCGGTTCCGCCGTCGGCGCCGATTCCGGGCGCCGCACACCCGAGGAGCTGAAGGCCCTCGCGCTGGAGGCCGCCGAGCGGTTCGAGGGCGCCTCCGCCGAGGAGATCGCCAAGTGGGCGACCGACACCTTCGGCGCGCGCTTCTGCGTCACCAGCTCGATGGCCGACGCCGTGGTGGCGCACCTCTTCTCCCGGGTGTCGCCCGGCGTGGACGTGGTCTTCCTTGACACCGGCCTGCACTTCCCGGAGACGCTCAAGGTCCGCGACACGGTGATCCGGACGATGAACGTCAACGTCCGATCGGTCCGCCCGCGCCTGACCGTCGGCCAGCAGGACGGTGAGTACGGCCCCCGCCTGTTCGCCCGCAGCCCCGACGAGTGCTGCTTCCTGCGCAAGGTGGAGCCGCTGGAGCGGGCGCTGAGCGAGTACGACGCCTGGGCCACCGGCCTGCGCCGCGACGAGTCGCCGACCCGCGCGAACACGCCGGTCGTCGCTTTCGACGCCAAGAAGGGCAAGGTGAAGGTCAACCCGATCGCCGCCTGGACCCAGGCCGACGTGGACACCTACATCAGCCGGTGGAACGTGCCGGTCAACGAGCTCTTCAAGAAGGGCTACGGGTCGATCGGCTGCTGGCCGTGCACCCGGCGCACCAAGGCCGGCGAGGACGCGCGCGCGGGCCGCTGGGCGATGTTCGAGAAGACCGAATGCGGTCTGCACGTCTGACCTCCCCGTACCGGCCGGCCGTGGTCCTGGTGGCCCACGGCAGCCGGGATCCCCGGGCCGCCGCGTCGACCGAGGCGCTGGCCCGGGCGGTTCGGCGGGCCCGGCCCGAGTGGACGGTCCGTACGGCGTACCTGGACCACGACGGGCCCCGCCCGCTGGACGTGCTGGCCGCTCTGCCCGGCCGCCGCGTGGCGCTGGTGCCGCTGTTGCTCACGTCGGCCTATCACGGCCGCGTCGACCTGCCCGCGGTGATCCGTGAGGCCGCGCCGCTCCCGTTGACGGTGGCCGCCACCGACGTTCTCGGCCCGGCGTCCCCGCTGCTGCTGGCCGCCCTGGAGCGGCGGCTGCCGAAGATCGGTCTGGACGGCGTCGTGCTGGCCGCCGCGGGCACGCGGGACGCCGCCGCACGGGAGACGGTGGCGGCGGCGGCCACGGCCCTGGGACGGCGTCTGGGGCTGCCGTCCGCGGTCTCCTACGCCTCCGGTCCCGGCGGCCGCTCCGATGAGGCGGTGGCCCGGCTGTGGGCGGCCGGCGCCCGGCGGATCGGGGTGGCCGCCTACTTCCTGGCACCTGGGCTGCTCTACGACACCGCCGTACGGGCGGCCGTCGAGGCGGGCGCGGTCACGGCCGCCGAGCCGCTGGGCGACGCCCCGGAACTGGTGCGCCTGATCGGGGCCCGGGCCGAGGCGGTCCTGAACGAGCCGCTGCCCGTCGCGGCCTGAGAATCAGCTGAGATTGATCGCTACTCTGCGCGACAACCGATCTGCGTTCGGCGACGACCTTGCCGTCATTGGCATCTCGATCTTGATAGTCCATTGCGGAGTGTGCGGGACTCGCGACGCAAAGCGCCAGAGGCGGCATTTCGAGATCATTAAGCCGGGCCGGGGAAACGTACCGTGATCGAATTAATGCGCAATGGAGTGGTTCGCTGTGAAGAACCTGAAACAGCAAGACGCCCCGGTGCCGTACGGCCCGGGGCGCGAATGCTGTGTGTTGGGGGGATTGATTTCAGGCAGTGGGGGCGCTGATACGAAGACCACCACGGCGCTTGACGGCGCGCCGCTCATCCTCGCTCATCCCGCCCCAGACGCCGGCGTCCTGTCCGGACTCGAGTGCCCACGAGAG
Organism: Actinoplanes sp. NPDC049802; assembly: GCF_040656595.1. NCBI lineage: Bacteria > Bacillati > Actinomycetota > Actinomycetes > Micromonosporales > Micromonosporaceae > Actinoplanes > Actinoplanes sp. NPDC049802. Next base: position 93,675 of record NZ_JBFAMR010000023.1, on the reverse strand, counting down.
GCATTCCTCGGTCACCGGGCACCGGCGGCACACTGCCTTGGCCTGCTCGACCTGCAGGAGCGCCGGGCCGGACGTCCCGATCGGGAAGAACAGCTCAGGGTCCTCGTCGCGGCAGATCGCATCGTGACGCCAGTCCATGGCGGCAAACTCCTTGTTTCGGATGGGGTAATGAAAACAGTGCTGTTTACCTATATGCGAGCGCAGTGGTCGGCGACGGCTTGTACCCGTACGCTCACCGATGCGTCAGCAAGCTTTTGGTTTGGTGCTGTTCTGCGCTTCTGGATTAAGGAACGCGCACAACCGGCAACCGGTTACTTCTTATCGCTTGTGAATGCTTTCACGAACTCACGCGATGTCAAGGGTAGCGCTGGAAGTTTCTCCCGGCGGGTGAGCTGGCTCACGTACCCATATGTCCGGTTCCGCCGCTACTTCCAGAGCCGGTTGACGAACGCTCCCATCAATGTAGTACGGTCCCGGCCACTTCGCCGACCTTTTGCCGGTGTTTCTGTAACGGATCGTGAGCACGTGTCCAGGACACCTACCCCTTCGTCAGCAGATCACACGCAGAGCCGAAGGGACGGACACGAAGTGCACCTTCTGTCGCTCCCCGAGGTAGTCACCGTCCAGCTGGAAGGGCTGTGGACGGGAGGCCACCACGGTGAACTCCGCGATGTCATGCAGACGTAACACTTGTTTACCCCGTGGATCACCGGCTCGCCACGCGAGTTGTGTCACGGTCCGTGCGCCGGCCATGATCGTCAGCCGCCGCAGAGCGGTCACGTCCAGCCCCAGATCGAACGATGAATCCGGATTCAAATGGACAGGACGGTCACCGACGAACGTCCACGGGGCGGTGTTCTGCACGATCACCGTGGACAACCCGGTGTCCGGCGTCTCACCCGGACGCTCCATCGTCAGGGGCGGGTCCTTGCGATCCACGCCGGTGAAGAACTGGCCGAACGTCGCGCGCATGTAGAGGGCCGGCGTCGACGTGCGGCCACGCAGGCGAGCCTGCTCCACCCGGCGGACCGTCGCCGCGTCCCACCCCAGCCCGGCCGTGAAACAGAAATACCGGTCGTCGGCGCGGCCCAGCCCGATCACCCGGTGCCGGCCGTCACGCAGCCCGTCCAGGATCACGCTCGTACCGTCCGCCCAGTCACGGGGCATGCCCAGCGCGCGAGCGAAGACATTCGTCGAACCGCCCGGGACCACGGCCAGCGCCGGCAGCCGATCCGCCGGAACCCCCGAAACCCCGCCGAGCGCCGCCGGGGCGGTCATCAGACCGTTCACCGCCTCGTTCACGGTGCCGTCCCCGCCCAGCGTCACCAGCAGGTCGATCCCGCTCTCCGCGGCATCCCGGGCCAGACGTGTGGCATGGCCGCGCCGCTCCGTGTAGCGGACCGTCAGATCCACCGCGCTGCGCAACGCCCGCACCAGCACGTCACGGGCCCGCTCGCTGGTCGTCGTCGCCCGGGGGTTGACCACCAGCAACGCTCGCATGCGCGGCACCTTACCCGTACGGAACCCGCGGAGGCTGTCGGTAAGGTGCAGAAGTGACCGGTGAGAACTCCACGACCACTGAAGCGGCAACCCTCGACTGGGGAGTGCGGCTGCTCTACCTGCAGTGCGCCGGACTCGTGGCGCTCACCGCGTACCTCATCGTCCTTGATCTGACCAGCGACGACATCATCGTCGCGATCGCCGCCTCGCTCACCGTGATGGCCGCGCTCGCCGCGCTCGCCGTCTTCGCGGTCGCCCGCGCCCTCGGCCGGCGCGCCGCCCGCGCCCGCGGCCCGGCGATCGTCGTGCAGCTGTTCCTCCTCGCGACCGGCGGTTTCCTGATCCAGACCGGCCCGCTGTGGGCCGGAGTCGCCCTGCTCGCGGTCGCCGTCCTGACCGCGTTACTGATCCTCCTTCCACCCAGTAGCCGAGCGTTGGGCGTCGATTAGCCGGTCTCCCGACGCGGATCAGGGCCTAACCTGGACGGGTGACCGGCTCAACGGTGCGCCCGCCCGCCTACCAGCAGCTCGCCGACGAGCTGCGTGCGGACATCACGTCCGGCCGGCTCCAGCCCGGCGAGCGTCTCCCACCCGAACCCGAACTCTGCGTCAAGATCGGTGTCAGCCGCAGCACGGTCCGCGAGGCCCTCCGGCTCCTGGCCAGCCAGCACCTCATCGTCACGACCAGAGGCGTCACCGGCGGCAGCTTCGTCGCGCACCCCGACGCCGAGCAGCTCGCCGACGGCCTCTCCACCGGCTTCGCCCTGCTCACCCACTCCGCCGACGTCGGCCTCGCCGACCTGCTGGAGCTGCGCCGCGCCCTCGAGGTCCCGGCCGCCGGCCTGGCCGCGATCCGCCGCGCCGACAGCCACCTCACCGAACTGCGCGGCACCCTCTTCGACCCGGCGATCGACGATTTCGAAACCATGCTGTCCGCGCACTCGGCCTTCCACCGGGCGATCGCCAAGGCCACCGGCAACCCCCTCTTCGAACTGGTCAGCCTCCCGCTCTACCAGGCCACCTACGGTGAGGAGGTGATCGGCGGCCTCCCCGACGGCTACTGGGCGCGCATCGACGCCGATCACCGGGCCATTCTCGACCGCCTCTCCCTCCGCGACGCCGAGGGCGCCAGCCGGGCGGCCGCCGGCCACCTCGAGTACATCGCCGACGCGATCCGCTGACCGGACGCTACGGCCAGCCGGACAAGATCGACTACAGTGCGTGGTCGTCTGAGAACGACACCGGCTCCAGCCGGCCCGGTGGCCGGGTGCGCGGATGGGCTGAGGGCGACCCACCACTCACGCCCGGCGGGCGCGGCACGGCCTCGAGTCGCGGCTACGTCGCGTTCCACGGCGGGACGGGGTCGATTCGGCGGGGGGCGGGGTCGCGCGTACCGGGAAAGGGTTTGCGGCGGAGGCGGGGTCGTCAGGGTATGTGACCGGGGCGCGGAGGCCGCGGCGCTGTCACCAGGGAGACGGCCGGCAGGTCAGAACTCGGTGCGGCGGGTCAGGAGGCGGATGGTGGCGTGGCGGCCGTTGGCCTCGGCGGCGGCTGACGTGGTGAGGGCCGTGAGGACCTTCCACGCGAAGGAGGACTCCGACGGCAGGCGGGCGCCGCGGACCGTGGCGACCGTGACCTCGACCGTGAGGGCGTCGTCGGTGACCGCGAAGCGGCACTCGAGCTCGGCGCCACGGGTGGCGATGGCCAGGAGCATGGCGCACGCCTCGTCGACGGCGATGCGCAGGTCCTCGATCTCGTCGAGCGCGAAGTGCAGGCGGGCGGCGAGGCCCGCGGTGGCCGTCCGGAGGACGCTGAGGTAGCCGCCGTCGGCGGGCACCGTCAATAGGACGACGTCGTCTCCGACGACCGGCTCCGTGTCGATCAGCTGAGTCACCCGATCTCTCCTCCCGATGGGGAGACAATAGCGGCTGCGGGACGCTGCGGGAGCACCCGGTGACCGGCAGTTCTGACGAGTGGGTGATTTAGCCGTGAAAACAGGTGTTGAGACGGCGACGGCCGGCCCGCCGCAAGGGCTGACCGGCCGTTCGGGGCAGGCATCGGATCAGGCCTGCTTGGTCTCCCAGAAGATCTTCGAGATCTCCTCGATCTTGCCCAGCAGCTGCTCGGCGATCGCCGGGTCGACCGAGCCCTTGGCGCCCGCGGCCCCTGCCAGCTTGGTGGCCTCGTTGAAGAGCTGGTGCAGGTTCGGGTACTTCTCGAAGTGCGGGGCCTTGAAGTAGTCCGTCCACAGGACCCAGAGGTGGTGCTTGACCAGCTCGGCCCGCTGCTCCTTGATGAGGATGGCCCGGGTACGGAACTCGGGGTCGGTGTTCCCCTGGTACTTCTCGGCGATGGCCTTGATCGACTCGGCCTCGATCCGGGCCTGGGCCGGGTCGTAGACGCCGCACGGCAGGTCGCAGTGCGCGCTGGCCACGGTGCGCGGGGTGAGGAAACGCGGAAGTCGCATCAGGACTCCTCCATAGAGTTTGCGATGATCCGACGTTGACCCTACCCCTTACATCCCGGGTGTAACGCAACGGAGGCTTGATGCCTTGAGATGGCAATTACCACTGTTCGCGGTGCTCGTGCACGGGCCGTCGATGGTTCCCACGCTGCGGTCCGGGGACGCCCTGATCGTGCGCCGGGGAGCGGATCGGGTAAGGGCCGGGGACATCGTGGTCGGGGAATTCCGGTCCCGGCCCGGTCTGCTGGTGGTCAAACGGGCTGTGGAGAAACGCGACGGCGGGTGGTGGCTGGTCGGTGACAATGAGTTCGTGAAGGACGATTCCCGTGCTCACGGCGTCGCGGACGTCATCGGGCGTGTGATATTTCGCTACTACCCGAGACCCTTCCGGTTAAGTTAGGGTCCTCTAATCTCCAGCGCACACCCGCGCTGTGGACGGTTTACCGGGTGATCCCCGCATGCACCGCCGTCTGGCGCATACTCGCGACCAGGACCCGCGTGTGCCACGTATCAATGTCGATGCAGTGTGGAGTTTCACCGTGTCTTTCTTCAGTTTCGAGATCGATCCCGCCCTCGCCGCCGATCCCGTCTTCGACCTGCACCGCCGGGGCAAGATGACGATGAGCGCGACCGTTCCGCTGGCCAGCCGCGACGACCTGTCCCTGGCCTACACGCCGGGGGTCGCCCGGGTGTGCGAGGCGATCGCCGAGGACGAGTCGCTCTACTCCGACTACACCTGGACGTCGAACACGGTCGCCGTGGTCACCGACGGATCCGCCGTCCTGGGTCTCGGCAACATCGGCCCGAAGGCCGCCATGCCGGTCATGGAGGGCAAGTCCGTGCTGTTCAAGCAGTTCGGCGGCGTCGACTCCATCCCGATCGTGCTGGACACCCAGGACGTCGAGGGCATCATCGCCACGGTCGAGGCGATGGCGCCGTCGTTCGGCGGGATCAACCTCGAGGACATCAGCGCGCCGCGCTGCTTCGAGATCGAGCGCCGCCTCGACGCCGCGCTCGACATCCCGGTCTTCCACGACGACCAGCACGGCACCGCGGTCGTCACGCTGGCCGCTCTGCGCAACGCCGCGAAGCTGCTCGGCCGCACCTTCGGCGAACTGCGCGTCGTCGTGAGCGGGGCCGGCGCGGCGGGGGTCGCGATCACGAACACGCTGATGGCGGCCGGCGTCCAGGGCGCCAACATGATCGTCGTCGACTCGCGGGGCATCATCCACGCCGAACGCGGCGACCTGGGCGGGATGAAAGCGGAACTGGCCGCCGTCACGAACGTCTCCGGGCGTAGCGGTGGGATCGCGGAGGCGCTGATCGGGGCCGACGTGCTCGTCGGCGTCTCCGGCGGCAGCATCCCGGAGGAGGCGCTGGCCGGCATGGCGCCGGGCGCCATCATCTTCGCGCTGGCCAACCCGACGCCGGAGGTCCCCCCGGCGACCGCGCACAAGTACGCCGCGATCGTCGCGACCGGCCGCAGCGACTTCCCGAACCAGATCAACAACGTGCTGGCCTTCCCGGGCATCTTCCGGGGCGCGCTGGACGTCCGGGCCACCACGATCACCGACCGGATGAAGGTGGCGGCGGCCGACGCGATCGCCGCGATCGTCGCCGACGACCTGCGTCCGGAGGCGATCGTGCCGTCGCCGCTCGACCCGCGGGTCGCCCCGGCGGTGGCCGCGGCCGTCGCCGCGGCCGCGATCGAGGACGGGGTCGCCCGCCGGTCCGCCGCGCCGGTGGCCGACACGATCGCGATCGAGGACGGGGTCGCCCACCTGTCCGCCGCGCCGGCGCCCGCGGTGTCGATCTCGGGCGCCGGAACGCGCCCGGAGCCGACACCCTAAGGTCGGGTAATGCGAGCCGCTTACGCCTCCGCCCTGCACCCCGACGCGCCGCTCGAAGGCCTGACCGTGGGTGACCTACCCTTCTCCGTCCCGGAGGGCTGGGTGCCCGTCGACGTACGGGCTTCCTCGCTCAACCACCACGACATCTGGTCCCTGCGCGGGGTCGGACTGCCCGCCGACCGGCTGCCGATGATCCTCGGCTGCGACGCCGCCGGGGTGGACCCGGACGGCAACGAGGTCGTGGTCTACCCGGTGGTCGAGGACAAGGCCGACCCACGGGGCTTCTCCCTCTTCTCCGAGCGTCATCCGGGCACGCTGGCCGAGCGGCTCGCGGCGCCCCGGGAGAACCTGATCCCCCTGCCCGCCGGGGTGTCCTTCGCCGAGGCGGCCTGCCTGCCTACGGCCTGGCTCACGGCGTACCACATGCTGTTCACCCGAGGGCGGGTCGCCGAGGCCGGTTCGGTGCTGGTCCAGGGTGCGGGTGGGGGCGTCTCCACGGCGGCCGTGGCGTTGGCCGTGGGCCTCGGCAAGCGGGTGTATGTGACGAGTCGCGACCCCGGCAAACGGGAGCGGATCGCCGAACTGGGCGCCACCGCGGTGGAGTCCGGCGCCCGGCTGCCGGAGCGCGTCGACGTGGTGGTCGAGTCGGTGGGCACGCCCACCTTCGAACACTCGATGAAGTGCTCCGCGCCCGGGGCCCGGATCGTGGTGTGCGGGGCGACCGCCGGCCACCTGGCCCAGGTCGACCTGCGCCGGGTCTTCGCCATGCAGCTGGAGATCCTGGGCAGCAGCATGGGCACGCCGGACGAGCTCTCCGCCCTGCTGGAGCTGGTGGCGTCCGGCAAGGCCCGGCCGGTCATCGACTCGACCTTCGCGTTCGGCGCGGTCGGCGAGGCGTTCGCCCGCCTCGCCGACGGCGCCGTCTTCGGGAAGGTCGTCGTCGAGTTCTAGAACGTGCTCGTCAGCGCGGCGGTGCCGGCTGACGACGCGTCCTGCGGCAGCCTCTGCTTGGCGGTCTCGTCGCCGTCGAGGGCCCAGCGCCAGAAATCCGTGGTGGTGGCGGCCACCACGGCCGGCTGGTCCCGGTGCGGCAGGTGGTTGCCCTGCGGGATCTCCAGGAAGCCCTTGGGCCAGGTCACCTCGTTGTACGCCCCGTACGCCTGCTCGTACGTCACGGTCTCGTCGAGCTTGCCCTGAACGAACAGCAGCGGAGAGGGCGTGCCGGTGAACGGGGCGGGCTGCGGCATCTGCCGGCCGGCGATCAGCACCCCCGCTTTGAGGCGCTCGTCCCGGCTGCCGCTGAACAGGCCGATCGTGGTGATCGCGCCGGCCGAGTGCCCGGCCGCGGCGATCCGGTCGGGGTCGATCCGGCCGGGCAGCGCCTTCAGCACCTCGGTGATCACGTGCTGGGCGTCGGCGGGCTGGTTGACGATGTCGTCGGCGTTGTATGCGGGCGCCTGGTTCCAGGTGTGCGGGTATTTCGGGGCGGCGACCACGAAACCGGCGGCCTGCCAGGCGGTCAGCAGCTCGGCGTAGTCGTCCGGCTGGGAGGTCAGGCCGTGGCTGAAGTAGATCAGCGGGCGGGCGCCGTCGGCGGTGGGCAGCCAGACCTTGGTCGGCAGGGCCCGGTCGCCGCCGCGGTTGAACTCGAACTCACTCGTACCGGCCGGGGTGGTGGTCTTCTTCTCCTCCTTCGGCGGCTTCTCGGAGGTGCAGGCGGCCAGACCGGCCGTGGCGACAAGGGCGAGAAGGGAGCGGCGCAACACGCGCACCATTGTGCCGTCTGAAGATCAGAGTTCCCTGGTAGCGGACATCACACCGGGATCCGCCGATCAGGTGGACATGCTTCACCAATCTTGACCGGTGTGGTTAGGGTCGGGCCCATGTCTGACAACCAAGTCGATCCGAGCGGCAACACCGAGGCGTTCCGCGCCTTCACCCGGACCACGCCGGACGATGCGGCATCGTCCAAGATGCCCTACATCGCCGGCGCGGTCGTGGGTGTCGTGCTGCTCGCGCTGCTCGCCTGGTTGGTGCTTTAGCCTTCGACCGCTTTCCGGGCCTCGGAGGCGATCTCCAGCTCCTCCTCGGTCGGCACCACGCAGACCGTCACGGGTGAACCGTCCGGGGAGATGATCGTGGTGCCGCGGGTGTCGTTGCGGGCCGGGTCGACCGTGATGCCGAGCGACTCCAGACCGGACAGGGTGTTCGCCCGCACCAGCGGCGAGTTCTCCCCGACCCCGCCGGTGAAGGTGATCGCGTCCACCCGGCCCAGAACGGCCAGGTAGGAGCCGGTGTACTCGCGAATCCGCCGGCAGTAGACGTCGAAGGCGACGGTGGCGTCCGGGTCTCCGGCCACGTACCGGTCCTCGACCGTCCGCATGTCGTTGTCACCGGTCAGGCCCAGCATGCCGGACCGCCGGGTCAGCATCTCCTCGATCTCGTCCACCGGCATCCCGGCGACCCGGTGCAGGTGGAAGATCAGGCTCGGGTCGATGTCACCCGAGCGGGTGCCCATCACCAGGCCGGGCAGCGGGGTCAGCCCCATCGAGGTGGCCACGCTGCGCCCACCGCGGACCGCCGTGGCGCTCGCCCCGTTGCCCAGGTGCAGCGTGATCACGTTGGTGTCGGCGACCGGCTTGCCCAGCACGCGCGCGGTCTCCCGGGAGACGTACGCGTGCGACGTCCCGTGGAAGCCGTAGCGCCGCAGCCCCCACTTGGCGGCCACCTCACGGTCGATCGCCCAGAGCGCGCCCTCCGGCGGGATCGTCGCGTGGAAGGCGGTGTCGAAGACGGCCACCTGCGGCACGTCCGGCAGCAACTCCCGGGCCACCCGCAGGCCGGTCAGCGCGGCCGGATTGTGCAGCGGCGCGAGTGGGATCAGCTCCTCGATGGCCTTCAGCACGTCGTCGTCGACCACGACCGAGGAGGTGAACCGCTCACCGCCGTGCACCACCCGGTGCCCGACCGCGGCCAAGCCGGACAGGTCCAGCTCATCCATCAGCCGCTGCAGCGCGGCGCCGTGGTCGGCCGCGTCGCCGCCGGGCTCGCCGATCCGCTGGACCAGCCCCTTCGCCAGCACCTCCGAGCCGTCGAAGAGCCGGTATCGCAGCGACGACGAGCCGCTGTTGAGGACGAGTACCCGAGTCATTTCGCTCCCGCCTGGATCGCCGTGATGGCGACCGTGTTCACGATGTCTTTCACGGTCGCGCCACGGGACAGGTCGTTGACCGGCCGCCGGAGCCCCTGCATCACCGGGCCGACCGCGACCGCGTTCGCCGAGCGCTGAACCGCCTTGTAGGTGTTGTTGCCCGTGTTCAGATCCGGGAACACGAGGACGTTGGCTTTGCCGGCGACCTGGCTGCCGGGCAGTTTGGCGGCGGCCACGGCGGGGTCGATCGCCGCGTCGTACTGGATCGGACCTTCGACCGGCAGATCGGGCCGTCGTTCCCGCACCAGGGCGGTGGCCGCGGCGACCTTGTCCACGTCGGCGCCGGTCCCGGACTTGCCGGTGGAGTAGGACAGCATCGCGACCCGCGGCTCGATCCCGAACGCGGCCGCGGTCTGCGCCGAGGAGAGCGCGATGTCGGCGAGCTGCGCGGCGTCCGGGTCCGGGTTGACCGCGCAGTCGCCGTAGACCAGCACCCGGTCGGCGAGCAGCATGAAGAACACACTGGAGGCCACGGTCAGGCCGGGCACCGTCTTGATGATCTCGAAGGCGGGGCGGATCGTCGCGGCCGTGGTGTGGGTGGCGCCGGAGACCATGCCGTCGGCCAGGCCGGCGGCCACCATCAGGGTGCCGAAGTAGTTCACGTCGCGGACCACGTCGTACGCCAGGTCGAGGGTCACCCCCCGATGCTTGCGGATCTCGGCGTACCGCGTGGCGAAATCCTCACGCCACTCGCTGGTGGAGGGGTCGACGAGCCGGGCGCCGGCGATCTCGACGCCGATCTCGCGGGCCCGCCGGTGGATCTCCTCCGGGTCTCCGAGCAGGGTCAGGTCCGTCACACCGCGCCGCAGCAGTGTCTCGGAGGCGCGCAGGATCCGCTCCTCGGTGCCTTCCGGCAGCACCAGGTGGCGACGGTCGGTGCGGGCCCGGTCGATCAGATCGTTCTCGAACATCAGCGGGGTGACCCGGCTCGACCGGGTCACGTCGAGCAGCCGGGTCAGCTCGGCGGCGTCGACGTTCTCCTCGAAGATGCCGAGCGCCGCGTCGATCTTGCGGGGGGTGCTGAGCTGCGCGGTGATCTTGTCGGCCGCGGCGATGGTGTGGTAGCTGTCGGTCTTGGTGACCAGCATGGCGAGGCCGGTGTTGAGACGCTCGATGACCCGGAGCGCCCGCTCGTCGGCCGGGTCGCCCAGGGTGAGCACCAGCCCGGCCAGGGTGACGTTGCCCGCGGCGTGCGCCGCGCTGGCCGCGACGAGCAGGTCCGCCCGGTCACCCGCGGTGATCAGCAGCGCCCCGTCGGTCAGCGCGCCGAGGACGGTCGGCACCTGCCCGGCGCCGACCACGTAGTCCAGCACGTCCCGTTCCAGCGATCCGGCGGAACCGGCGATCACGTCCGCGTCCAGCGCGGCGGCCACCTCGCCGACGGTCGGCGCGGCGATCGCGGGCACCTCGGGGATGACCCAGAACGGCACCGGCAGCCCTTCGGGCTCACCGCCCAGAGCCGTTTCCGGGACCCGGTTGGCGATCACCGCCACCACCGTCGAGCCGAGATCGACGAGCGAGTGGTACGCGCCCCGCGCGGCCGCCGCGAGCGATTCCCGGGACCGCCCTTCGCCGCTGACCACCGGGACCACCACACTGCCGAACTCGTTCGCCAGCCGGGCGTTGATGGCGAACTCCCGGGGCAGTTCGTCCTGCCCCTCGCCAGGGTTGTCGATGAAGTCGCTCCCGATGATCACCACGGCGCGGGCGTTCCGCTCGACCTCCCGGTAACGCTCCACGATCCGGCCGATCAGCTCCTCCCGGCGGCCGTCCGCGACCAGCGCGGACGCCTCGGCCAGGGTGACGCCGTAGCCTTCGGCGACGTTCGGCCCCGGATATCGTTCGTGGAGTATCGAGAGCAGCGGATCGGGTTTGGGGCCGGGGATCATGGGGCGGAAGACGGCCACTGAGGCGACCTGGCGGGACAGCAGCTCGACGATGCCGAGTGCCACGGTCCCCTTACCGACGGACGGGCCCAAGCCCGCTACGTAAACGCTGCGTGCCACACCATCAACCTACCGGCCGGAGATGCGTCCGGCCGGGTCAAAGGGCCTGGATCCGCGATGAACTAGTCCTCGTCGTCCTCGTCCCCGCGGGCCAGCCAGGTGGCGAGACGCTCGATCGGGGTCTCGAACTCCGGGTTCATGTCGACGAAGGTGCGCAGTTGCTCGCCGAGCCACTCCAGCGTCACGGTCTCCTCGCCGCGCCGCTGGACCAGTTCCTCGATGCCGCGATCGGTGAAGTACATATCCGGATATTAGGAGGGGCCGCTCCGGTCTCCCGGCGCGGCCCCTGCCTTTCAGTGTGTCACGGGCGCGGCAGCGCGGCCTCGATCAGCGCGGCCTGCTCGGCGTCGTGCATCTTCGCCGAGCCGACCGCCGGGGCGGCCGCGGCCGGGCGGGAGATCCGCCGCAGGCGGACACCCTCCAGGTGCTCCAGCAGGTTGAGCGCGACGAACGACCAGGCGCCCTGGTTGGCCGGCTCCTCCTGCACCCAGGCGAAGTCCTCGGCGTTCGGGTACTGCGACAGGACGGCCTTGAGCTCCTCGACCGGCAGCGGGTAGATCTGCTCCATCCGGATGATCGCGGTGTCGAGGATGTCCCGGTCGCCGCGCGCCTGCAGCAGGTCGTAGTAGACCTTGCCGGAGCAGAGCAGCACCCGCTTCACCGAGCCGGTCTCCAGATGCCGGCCGCCGTTGCCGGCGTCGCCGAGGACCGGCTGGAAGGTGCCCTGGGTGAAGTCGTTCACCGAGGAGACCGCCAGCTTGTGCCGCAGCAGCGACTTCGGCGAGAAGACGACCAGCGGCTTGCGCTTGGTCGACAGGGCCTGGCGGCGCAGCAGGTGGAAGTAGTTCGCCGGGGTGGTCGGGTTCGCCACCCGCATGTTGTCCTGCGCGCAGAGCTGCAGGAACCGCTCCGGGCGGCCGGACGAGTGGTCCGGGCCCTGGCCCTCCATGCCGTGCGGGAGCAGCAGCACCAGCGAGGACTGCTGGCCCCACTTCACCTCGCCGGAGGAGATGAACTCGTCCACGATCGACTGGGCGCCGTTGACGAAGTCACCGAACTGGGCCTCCCAGAGGACCAGCGCCTCCGGGTTCTCCACCGAGTAGCCGTACTCGAAGCCCATCGCCGCGTACTCGCTGAGCAGCGAGTCGTGCACGAAGAACCGGGCGCTGCCGGTGGCCAGCGTGGAGAGCGGAAGGAAGTCCTTGCCGCTCTTCGCGTCGACGATCGCGGCGTGCCGGGAGACGAACGTGCCACGCCGCGAGTCCTGACCGGCGAGGCGGACGGTGACACCCTGGTGGAGCAGCGAGCCGAAGGCGATCAGCTCACCGAACCCCCAGTCGATGCCGCCGTCGGTGGACATCTTGGCCCGCCGGTCGAGCAGCTGCTGGACGCGCTTGTGCGGGGTGAAGCCCTCGGGCAGCTCGACGTGGGCCTGGCCGACGGAGCGCACCACCTCCGCGTCGACGGCGGTCTCCACCTCGGGCTCCGGCTCCTCGGCGATGATCCGCGACCGCGGCGGGCTGCCCGCCGCGTCCCGGGTGGCCTTGAAGACCTCCTCGAGCCGGCCCTGGTAGTCGCGCAGCTGCTCCTCGGCCTCCCGCACGGTGATGTCGCCGCGGCCGATCAGCTCCTCGGTGTAGAGCTTCCGCACGCTGCGCTTGGTGTCGATGATCTGGTACATCCGCGGGTTGGTCATCGACGGGTCGTCGCCCTCGTTGTGACCGCGGCGCCGGTAGCAGATCATGTCGATCACGACGTCCTTGTTGAACGACTGCCGGTACTCGAACGCCAGCTTCGCGACCCGGACCACGGCCTCGGGGTCGTCGCCGTTCACGTGGAAGATCGGGGCCTGGATCATCCGGGCCACGTCGGTCGAGTACATCGAGGAGCGGCTGTACTCCGGGGCGGTGGTGAAGCCGACCTGGTTGTTCACGATCACGTGGACCGTGCCGCCGGTGCGGTAACCGCGCAGCTGCGACAGGTTCAGCGTCTCGGCGACCACGCCCTGACCGGCGAACGCGGCGTCGCCGTGCACCAGCACCGGCAGCACCGTGTAGCCGTGCAGGCCCAGGTCGAGGCGGTCCTGCTTGGCGCGGACGATGCCCTCCAGGACCGGGTCGACGGCCTCCAGATGGGACGGGTTGGCGACCACGCTGACGGTGGTCGAGTACTCGCCGTCGGGCGTCGTGTACTTCCCGGTCTGTCCGAGGTGGTACTTGACGTCACCGGAGCCGTGCGCCGACTTCGGGTCCATCTGACCCTCGAACTCGTTGAAGATCTTCTCGTACGGCTTGCCGACGATGTTGGTGAGCACGTTCAGCCGGCCACGGTGGGCCATGCCGATCACCATCTCGTCCAGCCCCGCCTCGGCGGACGACTGGAGCACCGCGTCGAGCAGCGGGATCAGCGACTCGCCGCCCTCCAGCGAGAACCGCTTCTGCCCGACGAACTTGGTCTGCAGGAACGTCTCGAACGCCTCGCCGGCGTTGAGCCGGTGCAGGATGTGCTTCTGCTCGTCGGGGTCCGGCTTGGCGTACTTGACCTCGATGCGCTCCTGGATCCAGCGGCGCTCCTCCGGGTCCTGGATGTGCATGTACTCGATGCCGACCCGGCGGCAGTAGGTGTCACGCAGGACGCCGAGCACGTCACGCAGCTTCATCCGCTGCTTGCCGGCGAAGCCGCCGACCGGGAAGGTGCGGTCCAGGTCCCACAGGGTCAGACCGTGCTGGAGCACGTCCAGGTCGGGGTGCTTGCGGATGGTGAACTCGAGCGGGTCGGTGTCGGCCATCAGGTGACCGCGCACCCGGTACGCGTGGATCAGCTCGACCACCCGGGCGGCCTTGTCGATCTGGCCCTCGGAGGTGCGGGCCACGTCGCGCACCCAGCGGACCGGCTCGTACGGGATCCGCAGCGAGGTGAAGATCTCGTCGTAGAAGCCGTGCCCGCCGAGCAGCAGCTCGTGCATCACCTTGAGGAACTCGCCGGACTGCGCGCCCTGGATGACCCGGTGGTCGTAGGTGCTCGTCAGCGTCGTGACCTTGCTCACGCCGTGGTCGGCGAGGGTCTCGTCGCTCATCCCGGAGTAGGGCGCCGGATGCTCCATGGCGCCGACACCGATGATGGCGCTCTGCCCGCTCATCAGCCGGGGGATGGAGTGGACCGTGCCGATGCCGCCGGGGTTGGTCAGCGAGATCGTGGTGCCGGAGTAGTCCTCCATGGTCAGTTCGTTGCGGCGGGCGCGCCGGACGATGTCCTCATAGGCCTGCCAGAAGCCGCGGAAGTCGAGCGTCTCGCACTTCTTGACCGACGGCACCACCAGCGTGCGGGAACCGTCCTTCTTGACCAGGTCGATCGCGATGCCCAGGTTGACGTGCTCCGGCTGGACCAGCGTGGGCTTGCCGTCGATCTCGGCGTAGGTGTTGTTCATCTCCGGGTGGGCGACGACCGCGCGGACCAGGGCCCAGCCGATGAGATGGGTGAAGCTGACCTTGCCACCGCGACCACGGGACAGGTGGTTGTTGATGACGATGCGGTTGTCGACCATCAGCTTGGCCGGGATCGCCCGCACCGAGGTGGCGGTGGGGACCTGGAGGGAGGCCTCCATGTTCTGCACGATCTTGCCGGCCACCCCGCGCAGGGTGGTGGTCTTGGCGCCGGCCGGTGCGGCCTCGGTGGGCTGCGGCGCCGGCTTGGCGGCGGACGGCTTGGCCTGCGGGCTCACCGGTTCGCCGGACGCGACCGTGGCGGCGGCCGGGGCGTCGGTGCCCGCCTTGGCGGCGGTGGCCGTGGCGTTCGCCGCCGTGGCCTGGTCCGGAGTCGCGATCGATCCCTGGGACGTCGCCGGTTTGTAGTCGGCGAAGAAATCGTGCCAGGCGGGGTCGACACTGGTCGGGTCGGCCAGGTAGCGCTGGTACATCTCATCGACGATCCACTCGTTGGGACCGAAGTCCGCGAGAGGATTGTCCTGCGAAGTCTGCTGCGTCGACACTGCCGCGTTCGCCTCTTTCACCGGTTTTGTCATCACGTGACTGCTCCGTCACGCGGGACGGGTAGGATTCGGTGTCCAGGCTACGCCGTGCATGGGCGCTGTCGGTTCGGACGTCCACCTTGTGGCCGTCCGCTCCGGTCCCCGCCGCACCGTCGCGACGGGGCGAGACTACACCGTGCGATTTCCGGCCGACGGCCGCGCCGGGAGCGTCCCGGGATCATGTTTTAGCTGGTCAAACCCGTGTGTGGAGTTCGGGCGCGCAGCGCGCCCGAACTCCACACACGAGAACGCACGGCCGGAGAGCCGGCCGTGCGTCGTTTCCCGAACTGTGGTTACGCGATGTCCCGCCGCTTGGTGACGAGCGTGCCGATCACCGACATGACGACGGCGTAACCGACGAGGATCGCGCCGCCGACCCACCGGGGCGGGTCCTCCGCCAGCGTCGGCCCGGAGATCAGCAGGTCCGAGGCGAAGGTCGGGACCAGGACCCGGAGGTCCATGAACCCCTCCCAGACGTACTCGCTGAGCACGAAGAAGACGATGCTGAGCACCTGCGTGCCGATCACGTAGACCACGGACAGCGTGATCGTCGCGCCGATCTGGCTGCGGATCAGCACCCCCGCGCCGACGCCGACCAGCGCCCACAGCACGAAGGCCAGCCCGTTGAGCCCGATCGCCTGCCAGACGAACGCGTCACCCAGGAACGTCGGCTGGTTCATGGTGCCCAGCACGATCGGGGTGATCGCCACGTTGAGCACCGTGGTGAACAGCCAGACGATCACCGCGATGATCACCGCGGTGATCATCTTCGCGATGATCACCCGCTCCCGTTTGGGGGTGGTGAGAAACGTCGAGGTGGCGGTCAGGTGGAAGAACTCGCTGGTCACCAGGATCGCGCTGAGCAGTAGCACCAGCAGCACGCCGGCGAACTGCCCACTGGTGTAGAGCCCGGAGACGAGCCGCTCCAGGTCACCGAGCCCGGCCTCCTGGACGTCCTCCGGGCTCATGCTGAGAGCCGCGTCGGTGGTCAGCCAGTTGAAGCCCAGCGCGAGACCCCAGAGCGGCACCAGGATGATCGCGAAGATCCACCAGAGCGCGGTGGTCCGCAGCTTCAGCAACTCGGCGCTGACGAGTCTCATCGGGCCCCCGCCTTTCCGGCCGTCAGTTCCAGGAAGACCCGCTCCAGGTCGGCGGCCTCCCCGATCAGCTCGTGCAACTCGACGCCGGCGGCGAAGGCGACGTTGCCGACCTTCGCCGGCTCCGCGCCGAGCACCTGCAGTGAACCGTCCGCCTGGGCGGACACCTCGAACCGGGCGTCGCGCAGCGCGGCGGCCAGCTGCTCCGGCTGCGGGGTGCGGACCCGCACCTTGGCCGCGCCCGCCGTGTCGCCGAGCACGTCGGAGACCGGGCCCTGCCGGATCAGCCGGCCGGCCGCGATGATCACCACGTCGTCGGCGAGCTGCTGCATCTCGCCGAGCAGGTGGCTGGAGACGAGAACCGCGCGGCCCTCGGCGGCGAACGCCTTGAGCAGGTCGCGCATCCAGCGGATGCCCTCCGGGTCGAGGCCGTTGGTCGGCTCGTCCAGGATCAGCACCCGCGGATCGCCGAGCATCGCCGCGGCGATCCCCAGCCGCTGCTTCATGCCCAGCGAGTAGCCCTTGAACTTGCGGCCGCCCACGGTGTGCAGGCCGACCATCTGGAGCACGTGGTCGGCCCGGCTGTCCGGCAGCCCGGCCGCGCGGCAGATCACCCGCAGGTGGTTGCGGGCGCTGCGGCCGCGGTGCGCGCTGGAGGCCTCCAGGATCGCGCCCACGTTGCGGATCGGATCGGGCAGGTCCACATATCGGACGCCGCCGATGGTCGCGGTCCCGGAGGTCGGTGTGACCAGGCCCAGGATCATCCGCAACGCGGTGGTCTTGCCCGCCCCGTTCGGGCCCAGGAAGCCCGTCACACGGCCGGCGTGCACCGTGAAGGAGAGATCGTCGACGGCCCGCACCTTCGAGTACTGCTTGGTGAGGTGCTCGACGCTGATCTCCGCATGGTTGGGCCGGCTCATGGTCGCGGCTCCTTCCCCCGTCAGCTGGAAACGATCAACGTACTAGACCAGGGCGAGCCACGTGGCCCGTGCACGCGCCAGGCGCCGCCCATCCGGACCGTACAGGGCCGAGTCGACCGTGGCCTTGCGTCCGTCCACGCCGGACAGCGCGCCGACCACCACGCACTCGGCTCCCGGGGTGGGCAGGCCGTCGACCGCCGCGGTGATCCGGCCCAGCACGTACGGCCGGCCGCCGGAGCCGATCGCCGTCCACCCGCCGGGACAGTCCAGCGCCGCCCAGACGGTCTCCGGGGTGACCTCCCCGGAAACGGTCCACGGGGCGGCCGTACGGTCCCCGGGCAGCGGTCCCGGGAAGATCCGCAGCCCGTCGCCGGGTTCGCGGTCCGGCCCGCAGACGTAGCAGCCCGGGAACGGATGGGCGGTGAAGCCGGGATAGCCGCGGGACGCCGCCACCGCGTCGGCGAACGGCACGGCCGGCACGCCGGGACCGGCGTCCGCGGCCTCGGCCACCTCGGCGACCAGGGTCTGATCCGCCCAGACCGACCCGTCGCGCAGCTCCAGCGGGGTGTCCAGGGGCGGCGGCACCCGCAGGGTCACCTGACGGGGCGGGCCACCGGGCCGGGCGCCGGCCGCGGCCGCGAAGACGCCCGCGCACCAGCCGCCGTTGCCGGAGCCGGGCGGGCCGTTGAAACGAGGCGGAATCAGCATCCCCGAACCTTCGCACACGCCGTTCATCCAGCGGTCACACATCGCCACCGATCCGGACACTCCATCGGCAGACGCCGGGCTTACACAGGTCACATGGCAGTTCTGATGACCGCCGCCGCACCCACCGGGACCAGCGGCTACACCCTGCTTCTCGCCGACGGCCCGGACCTCGTCGAGGCCGCGCAGCGGCTGCGCCACGAGGTGTTCGCCGGCGAGCTCGGCGCCCGGCTCCCGGGCGCCGCGGACGGCGTCGACGCCGACGAGTTCGACGCCTACTGCGACCACCTGCTCGTCCGCGACGACGCGAGCGGCGAGGTGGTCGGCACCTACCGGATGCTCCCGCCGCGCGCCGCCGAACTGGCCGGCCGCCGGTACGCCGACGCCGAGTTCGACCTGAGCGCCCTCCGCCCGCTGCGCGACCACCTGGTGGAGGTCGGCCGCTCGTGCGTGCACCCGGACCACCGCTCCGGCGCGGTGGTCAACCTGATGTGGGCCGGCATCGCCCGCTACCTGCACCTGAACAACCTGCGCTGGCTGGGCGGCTGCGCCTCGGTGCCGCTCGGCGACGGGGGCCTGGTCGCGGCCGGGGTGCGCGAGCGGATCAACGGCCGGCACCTGTCGCCGCCCGCGCTGCGGGTCCGCCCGCGCCGCCCGTGGACCGTTCCGGAGGGCGTCACCGCCGACCCGAAGGTGGCGGTGCCGGCTCTGCTCCGCGGCTACCTGCGGCTGGGCAGCTGGGTCTGCGGTGAGCCGGCCTACGACGCCGACTTCGACTGCGCCGACTTCTACGTGCTGTTCTCGATGGACCGGCTGGACCCGCGGTACCGCCGGCACTTCCTCGGCGCGTCCCGATGACCACCGCTGTCGTGGGCGAGCACGGGACGCTGTGGCAACCGGTCTCCGGCTGCGCCGATCGATGCCGGGGCGGCGGTTCCCGGCGTACCGGTCCGGTGGCCGCCTTCGCCCGGGTGGCCGCGCTCTGCGGCGTACTCCTGCTGGGTCTGTCGGCCGCCGTTCTCCCGCGTGGCGCCGCGGCCCGGACCCTGGCCCGCGCGATCCTCGCGGCCCTGGGGGTCCGGGTGGTCTGGCGCGGTCCGCGGCCGCGCCCCGGCAGCCTGCTGGTCGCCAACCACGTCTCCTGGCTGGACCCGGTCGCGCTGGCGGCGCTCCTGCCGGTGCGCGTGGTGGCGAAGCACGACGTGGCGGGCTGGCCGGGCATCGGTGGCGCCTCCCGGCGGGCCGGCGCGATCTTCATCGACCGGACCAGGCCGAGCACGCTGCCGGCCACGGTGGCCGAGGTGGCTGCCGCGCTGCGGGCCGGCCGGTCGGTCGCCCTCTTTCCGGAGGGTACGACCTACTGCGGGCCCGACCAGGGCAGGTTCCGTCCCGCGCTGTTCCAGGCGGCTATCGACGCGGGCGCCCCGGTGGTGCCGGTCTCGATCGGCTACGACTCGACCGAGGCGGCCTTCGTGGCCGACGACACCATCTGGGAGTCGGTGTGCCGGGTCGCCCGGGTGCGCCGGCTGACGCTGACCCTGGTGGCGGCGCCCGCGCTGCGGCCGGCGGCGGGCGCGGACCGGCGGGCGCTGGCCCGGGCGGCCCAGGCGAGCCTCGGTGGGGCGGGCTATCGCCTGGCGGCCTGACCGTGATTCGGCGCTCACAGATAATTTTCAGCGAGTGTGCAGGCAAGTCGCAGTGGGCGGGGAAAGAATGGCGCCATGGCCACCCAGACCCAGCCCAAGCAGAGTGAGGCGAAACTCCTCGTCGTCGAGGACGACGCCAACATCCTCGAGCTGCTCTCCGCCAGCCTGCGCTTCGCCGGGTTCGAGGTGACCACCGCGACCAGCGGCAGCGCGGCCGTGAGCGCCGCCCGCAACTCGACGCCCGACCTGGTCGTCCTCGACGTGATGCTGCCCGATCTGGATGGCTTCGAGGTGATCCGGTTGATGCGTGAGGGCGGGCAGCGGACGCCGGTGGTGTTCCTGACCGCCCGGGACGGCACCGACGACAAGATCCGTGGCCTGACCCTGGGCGGCGACGACTACGTCACCAAACCGTTCAGCCTGGAGGAGCTCACCGCCCGGATCCGGGCGGTGCTGCGCCGCACCAACGCCACCGACGAGCAGCCGTCCCGTCTGGTCTTCGCCGACCTGGAGCTGGATGAGGAGACGCACGAGGTCTACCGGGCCGGTTCCCGGGTGCAGCTCTCGCCGACCGAGTTCAAACTGCTGCGCTATCTGATGCTCAACGCGAACAGGGTGCTCTCCAAGGCGCAGATCCTGGACCACGTGTGGAAGTACGACTTCCGTGGTGACGACAACATCGTCGAGTCCTACATCTCGTACCTGCGGCGCAAGGTCGACAACGTGCAGCCGCGCCTGATCCACACCCTGCGCGGCGTCGGCTACGTGCTGCGCAAACCAGCCGTCTAGGCCGCGGCATGACAGTGACCGAGCGGGTCCGTGAGCGGATCCCGCGGCATCCCACCCTGCGCCGGATCTCGCTGCGGACCAAGCTGGTCGCCTCGGTCCTGGTCCTGGTCTTCGCGGCGCTCACCCTGATCAGCGCCGCCAGCACGTACGCGCTGAACACCTACATGGTCGGCCGGCTGGACAAGCAGCTCGACGTGATGGCCGACAGCGCCGCCGTCGACATGGCCAACCTGCACTACCGCGCCGTCTTCGCGCCGCCCGACTACATCGTCGCCTTCACCTCGGTCAGCGGAGAGGCCGCGGTCGGCACGGTCGGCGCCGGCGTGGCCGCCGACGACACGCCCCGGCTGCTCAGCGGGGTCGACGTGATCGCCGCCCACGACGGCAAGGCCTACACGGCGGAGGGCCGCAACGGGAAGTACATGTGGCGCATGCTGGTGCGCCGCCTGCCCGACGACAGTGTCCTGCACGTCGGTCAGCGGATGGCCGGCATCGACGACGTGATCGCCCGGCTGATCTGGGTGGACGTGCTGGTCGGCGTCGGTGTGCTGGTCACCCTCGCCATGGTCGGCGCGGCCCTGGTCCGGCAGAGCCTGATCCCGCTGATCCAGGTGGAACGCACGGCGGCGGCCATCGCGGCCGGCGACCTCACCCGGCGGGTGCCCGACCCGGAGGAGTCCGGCGGCCATCCCACCACCGAGCTGGGCCGGCTCTCCGGCGCGCTGAACGCGATGCTCGCCCAGATCGAGGCGGCCTTCCTGGCCCGGGCCGAGTCCGAGCAGGCGGCCCGGGAGGCGGCCGACGCGGCGCAGCGCTCCGAGTCGCGGGCGCTCGAGTCGGAGTCGCGGGCGCTGCAGTCCGAGGAGAAGATGCGGCAGTTCGTGGCGGACGCCTCGCACGAGCTGCGCACCCCACTGACCACCATCCGCGGATTCGCCGAGCTGTACCGGCAGGGCGCCGTCTCCGACCCGGAGCAGGTCGCCCGGCTGGTCCGGCGGATCGAGGACGAGGCCGCCCGGATGGGCCTGCTCGTCGAGGACCTGCTGCTGCTCGCCCGGCTGGACCGGGAGCGGCCGCTCACCCTGGCCCCGGTGGAGCTGCCGGTGCTGGCGATGGACGCGGTGCAGGCCGCGCAGGCGATGGCCCCGGACCGGCGGATCGACCTGGAGGTGCGAGACTCGCCGGAGCGTCTGGTGGCGTACGGCGACGACGCCCGGCTGCGCCAGGTGATCGGCAACCTGATGACGAACGCCCTGGTGCACACGCCACCCGACGCCGAGGTGACGTTGCGGCTGTTCGCCGGGGAGGAGGGCCGGGCCGTCATCGAGGTGTCCGACACCGGGCCCGGCATGAGCCCGGAGCAGCGTGCCCGGGCGTTCGAGCGGTTCTACCGGGTGGACGAGGCGCGGACCCGCAACACCGAGCGGGAGGCGACCGGGACCGGTCTGGGGCTGGCCATCGTGGCGGCCATCGTGCGGGCCCACGAGGGTTCCGTCGACGTGCTGTCCGAGCCCGGCGCCGGTGCCACGTTCCGGGTCTCTTTGCCGACCATAAAGGCGGATAAAGGGTTCACAGAAAACGTCCAGGACTAACACAGTTCGGTACGAGTGCGACGGGGCAGAGTTACCTACATGAACGAGAACGAGACCAACCCGCGGCCCGCGGACGCCGCCGCTGATCACAGCAGTGCGGAGCGGGTGGAGTCTGAGCAGCCGACTCTTGCGCAGCCGCCGGTTGCACCGCAGTCCGGCGCTCCTCAGTCCGCGGCGCCGCCGCAGCAGCACGGCGCCTGGGCGCAGTCGCCCTGGCAACCGCCGCAGCCGGTCTCCGCGCAGCCGGTGTCGACCCAGCCGGTCTCCGCGCAGCCGGTGTCGACCCAGCCGGTCTCCGCGCAGCCGGTGTCGACCCAGCCGGTCTCCGCGCAGCCCGGCCCGATGGCCTACAGCCACCCGCACTACGGATACCAGGCCCCGTCGGGCTACGGGCAGCAGCACGGGTTTCCGGACTATGCGCAGCAGCAGTCGGCGTACCAGGCCTGGCACGCCGCGGCGGCGGCGCAGGCGGCCGGAGACGGCTCCGTCCCGCCCGGCTGGGCCGCGCCGCAGACCGTCGGCGCCCCGCGGCAGCCGGGCCGCGGCCGCAAGATCTTCCTGGCCGGAGCGGCGGCGCTGCTGATCGCGCTGACCGCGGGCGGGGTCGGCGCCGCCACCGCGCTGGCCCTCGACGACGGCAACACGGTGAACACCGTGCAGAGCGGCAACTCCTCGGTCACCCGGGTGGTGGACCGATCGTCGCTGGCCCAGATCGCCGCCGCCGTCCAGGACAGCGTCGTGTCGATCACCACCGGCTCGGGCGAGGGCTCCGGCGTGGTGCTGACCGCCGACGGCTACATCGTCACCAACAACCACGTGATCTCGACCGCCCAGGGTTCGACCGTGACGGTCATCTTCGCGGACGGCACCAAGACCGAGGCCACCGTCGTCGGCACCGACGAGCGCACCGACCTCGCGGTGATCAAGGCGAGTGGTGTCTCCGACCTGAAGGCGGCCACCTTCGGCGACAGCGCGCAGAGCCAGGTCGGCGACACCGTGCTCGCCCTGGGCAGCCCGCTCGGCCTGGAGGGTTCGGTCACCGCCGGCATCATCAGCGCCAAGGACCGGGCCATCCAGTCCGGCGGCGAGGAGGAGCAGAGCCCGTTCGGCGGCGGCCAGCAGCAGCAGCAGTCCCAGACCACCACGATGACCGGCCTGCTCCAGACCGACGCCCCGATCAATCCGGGCAACTCCGGCGGCGCGCTGGTCAACACGAACGGCGAGGTGGTCGGCATCAACTCGGCCATCGCCACCTCCGGCTCCAGCTCCGGCAACATCGGTCTCGGTTTCGCCATCCCCAGCAACAAAGCGAAGCAGGTCGCCGAGTCGCTGATGCAGGGCAAGAAGGTCAGCCACCCGGCGCTCGGCGTCAGCGTCGCCGACGCGGAGAACGGCGGCGCCCTGATCAGCAACGTCACGTCCGGCAGCGCGGCGGCCAAAGCCCAGTTGCAGACCGGTGACGTGGTGACCGAGGTGGACGGCAAGGCCATCGACGACTCCGACGACCTGGTCGCGGCCGTCCAGGCGGGTTCGGTCGGGCAGCGGATGACGCTCACCTTCACCCGTAACGGCAGCAAGCAGTCGGTGACCGTCACCCTGCAAGAGGCACAGTAAGCATCGACTCCTATCGCTGCGGCGGGTGACGTGACCCGGGGTGGGCACGTCACCCGCCGTAGTTCTGTCATGCCAGGATTCGGGACCTTAGCGACCAACGGGACAGTTTTATCGCCCGGGGCTCGCGTTTGCGCAGGCAAGCGCCTAATCTCCATTCGCCATCGGCGACGCCTTCGCCAGCCGTCGGCGCGGATCCCCACAAGAACGGCGGAGTGAAGGGCCTCCTGAGTTGACGTATGTCGAGACCCGGACCAACGTCTGGGAAGCCCTGGCAGGCCGAGCGCCGGGAGTGCCGTCTGGACCGGCGGACACCGGCCTCTGGCACACCGTGGCGGACCGGCTCAACCCGGCCAGCGCCCGCCCGATCCTGCGCTCCGGCATCGAGGTCCGGCACCGGACAGCGGTGCGCGGCGGCCGGTACGTCATGTTGCGCTCGCCCGAGGACGGCGGCCGGAGCTCGTACCTGCGGCTGACCCCGGAGGAGTACCAGCTCGCCCTGATGATGGACGGCGACAGCACGGTGGCCCGGCTGGTCGCCGAGTTCGCCCGGATCGCCGGGCGGCTCGCGCCCGACCAGGTCCGCCGGGTGGTCGCCGACCTGGCCGCCAACCGGATGCTCGAAGAGCTGCCGATGGACGCCTTCCGCCCGCTGCGCGACCTGCGCCGGGACCCGCTGCCCCGGCGGGTGGGCGACTCCCTGGCCGCGGTCGCGCGCGGTCGCGCCGTCCTCTCCTTCCCGGTCGACGGGGCGGTCACGTCGCTGTACAACTCGGTCGGCCGGCTCCTGTTCAGCAGGGTGGCGGTCTGGATCGGCGCGGTGATGGCGGCCCTCGGCCTGCTGCTGTTCGCGGGCACCTGGCAACGGGGCAGCCGGTCCCTCTTCCTGGTGAGTGACTCGTACCTGCTCGGCGCACTGGTGCTGGTGTCGCTCAACGTGCTGGTCCTGGCGGTTCAGGAGCTGGGCCACGCGCTAGCCGCGAAACGGGTCGGCCGGGAGGTCCCCGCCGCCGGCCTGATGCTCTACTTCGGAATTCCGTCGATCTTCGTCGACACCAGCGACGTCTGGATGGCCGGCCGCCGCGCCCGGATCGCGGTCACCGCGGCCGGCCCCGCCATCGCCCTGGGCCTGGCGGGGCTGGTCCAGCTGGCCGGGTTCGCGATCCCCGCCATCGCCGGGGTGACCTTCAAGCTGGCGTTCCTGTTCTACCTGCACACGTTCTTCAACCTCAGCCCGCTGTTGCCGCTGGACGGCAAGTACCTGCTGATGGACTGGCTGGAGATCCCGGACGTCCGGGCCCGGGCGCTGTCCTGGACGGGTGGCCGCCTGCGCCGCCGCGGACCGGGCTGGCGGGCGCTGGACCGGGAGGGCCGGCTCGTCGCCCTCTACGGCTTCCTGTCCGTGCTCTGGCTGGTCAGCGCCATCGGGCTGGGCTATCGACTGTGGAGCGACCGGATCGAGGGCCTGATCGTCGGCCTCTGGTACGAAGGCTTCGCCGGACCGCTGCTGCTCCTGATCATCATTCTGGGTGTCGTCGCCCCGCCCCTCTACTTCCTGCTCGGCCGCCTGGTCCGGGCGATCCGCCGGCTGCGCCAGCGGATCGCCGAGCGCGACCGGGAGGCCGACCTGCCCCGCCGGGTCGCCACACTGCGCGCCTCCGAACTGGGCGGCCTGCCCGACCCGTCGTTGCAGGCGCTCGCCGCCCGGGCCCGCTGGATGCGCCCGCCGACCGGCCGTCAACTGGTGCTGGCCGGGGAGACCCAGACCGCCGTCTACGTGGTCGCCGAGGGCGCGCTGCACGGCCGCCGGCCCGGCGACCCGGGCGGCACCATCCGGCACCACGTCGGTCCCGGCGGGGTGGTCGGCCTGGCCACCGCGCTCACCGGCCGCAGCGCCCAGCTCGACTGGCACACCGCCGGCGTGACCCTGCTGGCGCTGCCCGCCTCCACGGTGGCCACCGTGGTCGGCCCGATGCCCGGACCGCCGCCGCAGGAGCGCGCCGAGGCGGAGGCGCTGTTCGCCGACACTCCGGCGCTCGCCGCGCTGGAGGAGGACCAGCGGCTCGCCCTGATCTCCGGCGCGCATCCGGCCGACCTGGACCCGGGAGCGCCGGTCATCCTGCCCGGCCCGACCCACGCGGTGGTCGTCGAGTCCGGTGTGATCGCCATGCCGGACGGCGTCGAGCTGCGCCGCGGCACCCTGGTCGGCCCGGTCGGCGACGGCAGCCCCGGCATGGTGGCCCAGGCGCGTACCCCGGTGCGGCTGTGGGTCATCCCGGACGCCTCCCACCTGCCCCCGCTCATCGGCTCGTACGGGCCCGGCGTACCGATGCCGACGTTGCGGCCGAGCACCCCGGCGGCGGCCCGCCCCGGCGCCGCGCATCCGCCGCTCGCGGTGCCACCCGGCCCGCCGGCCGCCGACGAGCAGTACGACGTGGACCGTCACTTCGAACGCCGGATGTGGGGTTTCGTGAGCCTGCTGCTGGTGTTCGCGCTCGGCAGCGTGCTGGTGAACGTGGGCAACGGCCCGGCCTGGGCGGAGATGCCCGCCGAGCGGGTGCTGTTGTCCGTGCAGCGCGGCAGCGTCACCGCCGTCGCCGACCGGGAGCCGATCGAACTCGTCCCGGCCGACCGCCGCTACCTGGCGGCCGGCGCGGAGATCGAGGTGCCGGGGCGGAGCGTGGCCCTGCTGACGTTCCCCGGTGGCGCCGCGGTGGTGCTGTGCGGTGGCTCGCGTACCGAGGTGACCGCGGTGGGTGTGGAGAACGGCCGGAAGTCCACTCCGTCCGCGCGGCTGACCCTGGAGAACGGGCGGCTGCTGGCCGACACGAGCAGCCCGAGCGGGGCGTACCAGCCGCTGGACCTGACGGTGCTGCGGGCCCAGGGTGACGTGACCAGCGACGGCCGGGCCTGGTATTCGGTGGACACCGTCGATGTCGCGGTCTCGTCCGGCGCGGTGACCGTCGGCGGCACCCGCGACCAGGCCGACGAGCAGCCGCTGAACTGCGGCGACGGCGTGCCGGTGGCCCCGCCGACCGAGGTCGAGCCGACCCCGGAGCCGACCGAGGAGTCGGCCCCGGCCGAGGCGCCCGCCACCCCGGCGCCCTCGACCGACCCGACTACCGTTCCGGGTACGACGGACCAGCCGGTCGACGACTCGGACGACGGCAACCCCGCGACGACGACGAACCCCACGACGACCCGGACCACTACCCGGCCGACCACGGGCGCGACGATCACGGTGCCGACCAAGCGGCCCACCACGACGAACCCGGCACCCAAACCCACCACGACGAAGCCGACACCCAAGCCGACGACCACGCCGCCGGACCCGGACCCGACGACCACGCCGCCGGACCCGGACCCGACGACCACGCCGCCGGATCCGACGCCCACGGAGCCGTCCAGCAACTGATCTCGGGCGGCCTCCCGACGAGAGAAGGAGTGGCCGCCCATGCTGTGCTGGTTCTGCGCCGAGGGGGCGCGTGCGATCTGCCGGTTCTGCGGGCGCGGGGTGTGCGCCGAGCACGCGCGCTTCGGGCCGTACCTGCTGGAAGTGACCCGGTCGGCCCGGCGCGACCGGGCCGAGGCTCTGGTGGTCGAGGACGCGGTGCAGTGCGGCACCTGCCGTCCCCGACCACAGCCGGTGGCGATGCCCGAACTGGACTAGGGCCGCGGCGTGGCCCAGGTGACGCCCGAACTCGGTCGCCGGGCAAGGTGCAAGATCGTGCGAGGATGGGGGCATGGTCGACGGTCCGGTGGCGTTCGTGCTCGGTGGCGGGGGCGTCCTCGGCGCGGTCGAGGTCGGGATGCTGCGGGCGCTGTTCCGCGCCGGGTTCCGCCCCGACATGGTGGTGGGCACGTCGATCGGCGCGGTGAACGGCGCACTGGTCGCCGCCGAGCCCGCCGAGCCGGTCACCGAGCGTCTGGTCCGGCTGTGGACGTCGCCGGAGGCGGCGGCGGTCTACGGCGACTCGATCGGCCGGCAGATGCGCCGGTTCGCGGCCCGCACCCATCTGCACTCGCCCCGCCCGCTGCGCCGCCTGCTGGAGAGCGAGCTGGGGGAGTACGCCACGTTCGCCGACCTGAAGGTGCCGTTCCACTGCTGTGCGGCAAGCATCGAGCGGGCGGCGGAGCACTGGTTCGACAGCGGCCCGCTGGTCGACGCGGTCGTCGCCTCGTCCGCGGTGCCGGGGTTGCTGCCGCCCATGGAGATCGACGGTGAGCACTTCATCGACGGCGGCATCGTCAACTCGATCCCGATCGGCGAGGCGGTCCGGCTCGGGGCGAAACTCATCTTCGTGCTCCAGGTCGGCCGGGTGGAGCGGCAGCTCAGCGTGCCGAAGCGGCCGTGGGAGGTGGCGCAGGTGGCGTTCGAGATCGCCCGGCGGCACCGGTTCGCCCGCGAGCTTGCGTCGCTTCCCGACGATGTACGCGTGCATGTGCTTCCGAGCGGCGGCGGGGAGAACCGGGACGACTCGCCGTGGGCCTACCGGGACATGGCCGCTGTGGGCCGCCGGATCAGCCGGGCCTACACCGCGTCCCGGCGTTACCTGAGCGCCAACGTGAACCCGTTGCCGGGGCCGGGCCGCTGATGGCCCCGGTCTGGATCCGCCGCACGGTGATCGCCCCGGCCGTCGTGCTGCTCGCCTTCACACTGCTCACCACCCTGCCGTTCTGGCTGCTGATCGCGCTGGCCGTGTCTCCTCTGGTGCCGGGCCGGCTGCGGGTGCCCCGGCTGGTCTTCCTGTCTGTCGTCTACCTGGTGTGGGACGCTGTCGCGCTGATCGCGCTGGCGGCGCTCTGGGTGGCCTCGGGGTTCGGCTGGAAGATCCGCGGGCCCTGGTTCCAGCGGGCTCACTACGTGCTGACCGGCGCCTTCCTGCGGAGCCTCTTCTGGTTCGCCCGATGGTCGCTGCACCTGCAGATCGACGTGGTCGGCACCGACCCGGACACCGCCGCGCCGGGCCGCCCGGAGATCGTGGTGAGCCGGCATGCCGGCCCGGGCGACTCGTTCACCCTGATCCACGCGCTGGTCAACTGGTTCGCCCGGGAGCCGCGGATCGTGCTGAAGGCGGCCCTGCAATGGGACCCGGCGGTGGATGTGCTGCTGAACCGGCTGCCCAACCGGTTCATCTCGCCGGGACGGACCGGGACGGCGACTCTGGAGCAGCAGATCGGCGACCTGGCGACCGGCCTGGACGACAACGACGCCTTCGTGATCTTCCCGGAGGGCGGCAACTTCACGCACCGCCGCAAGGCCGGCGCCGTCGCCCGGTTGTGGTCGCGGGGCCTGCACGACCTGGCGGTGAAGGCGGAGAATCTGAAGAATCTGCTGCCGCCGAAACCGGGCGGGCTCTTCGCCGCGATCGACGCGGCCCCGGACGCCGGGGTGATCTTCGTGGCGCACACCGGACTGGACCGGATGATGAGCATCGCCGACGTGTGGCGTGAGCTGCCGATGGACAAGCGGCTGGTGATGCGTTTCTGGAGCGTGCCGCCGGACGAGGTGCCCACCGGGGAGCAGGAGCGGATCGACTGGCTCTACGACTGGTGGGCCCGCATCGACACGTGGATCGACGAGAACCGGCCGGAGCCCCGGCCACTGTGGACGCGGCCGGGGCGGCAGGAAGCCTAAGCGGTCTGGCCCAGCGATTTGAGCATCTCGGCCGGCATCTCGGTGACCTCGGCGGCCGGCGGGGCCTCGACCGAGACCGGCGTGCCGAAGTCGGAGTAGGTCGTCGTCATCTTGCCGGCGCCGGCGCCCATCGAGCTCATGTCGATGACCATCTTGGTGAGCCGGCCCTCGTCGTCCATCTCGGCGGTGAACGGAACAGCGGTCGCCTTGTCGCCCAGCGCCTTCAGCGACTCCGGGTCGGCGGTCGGCGACTTGGTCATGTCGAGGGTGCCGGAGAACGTGTTCCCGTTCTTCTCCACCTTGACGGCGGCCTGCGCGAAGGCCGACGCGTCCGCCATGTTCTTCGGATTGAGCGAGCTGCTCGCCGGGAGCTTGGAGATGTCGAGACGCCACCACTTGGCGCCCGCGGTCGTCCCGTACTTCATGAACATCTCGTCGCCGATCAGGCGGACCGCGATCTCCATGGTCTGCCCGGCGGCGCCGACGCTCATCACCATGTCGACCTTCTTGCCGGCGAGGTCGGACACACCGCTCGCCTCGATGCCGCCCGGCATCGACATCTTCATCTTCATCGTCTCGCTGCCGAGCTTCTTCGACGCGGCGACGAAGTCGGCGAGCGGGTCGGCGGCCTGAGCCGTGGCAGCGGGCTTCGAGTCGGTCGCGGACGAGCCGCACCCGCCGACGCCGACGAGGGCGGCGATCGCCACCGTGACGACGGCCAGCCGTTGGAACCGCATGTGTGTCTCCCTGTCTGTGCACTAGAGCGGCGCTCACCATAGCGGCAGGGTCCGACAGACACCGGCCCGATTTTTCCGGGCGATCATGGGCGGGGCATGATGGGTCCGAGGGTCCAGCACGTGTACGCAACAGGGGAGGACTCGTGAGATTCGAGGTCAGCAAGGTCCTCGACGCCATCGAGGCCCGGCTCACCACCGATCCGGCGCTGGCCCGGGGTGTGGTGGATCTGTCAGAGGTGGTCCGTTACGCGGACCTCGACGGAGGCCGTCCGGCCAGCCTGGTCCGCCTAGGTCTGCTGATCGACGCCCTGGGGCGGTATGCGGCGGAGGAGAACGTACCGGTCTACGCGGTCGCGCCCCGGGCGCTGCTCTCCGACGCCGACCTGACCTCGAACGAGCGTATGGTCGTACGCCGATGGGCGGACGACGGCAAGGTCGAGGTGGTCCCGCAGATCGACGACCGGGTGCTGGAGGTGGCCGAGATGCTCGGCCTGCCGGTGCTCACCCGTGACCGGGAGGACCGCTTCCGGGACCGCCGGCCGTGGGTCACCGATCCGGGCCGGCTTCTCGCACTGGTGTCGAACCAGGGTGGTCCGGTGCTGGTGGCGCGGGTCGGCCGGGGCGAGACGGCGCCGCCGGTGCCGCGTTCCCCGCTCGGGGAGCGGCTGCTCGCCCGGGTGTGGCGTTGCCCGCAGATGAACTGCAACACCTACGGT
The DNA here is from genome assembly GCF_040656595.1 of Actinoplanes sp. NPDC049802. NCBI lineage: Bacteria > Bacillati > Actinomycetota > Actinomycetes > Micromonosporales > Micromonosporaceae > Actinoplanes > Actinoplanes sp. NPDC049802. Next base: position 63,167 of record NZ_JBFAMR010000023.1, on the reverse strand, counting down.
GACGGCGGCGACCCGGACAGCCCGTTCGCCGACATGCGCACCTTCACCAGCCCGGTGTCGCAACCGCCGCCCGCCCTGCGGGCCGGCGCGCCGACCTGCCCGCGGCACGGCGACCGGCTCAAGGACATGGGTGCGCGCCCGGCCACCGAGGTCTTCTCGGTGCGCATCGACGGAGTGATCCGCCAGCGGTTCGTGGTGTCCGAGGACAAGGCCGTGGTGATCGGCCGGGCGCCGGAGGGCGGCGGGGTCATGCTGGGCCAGTGGCTCACCGACGACGCCCGGAAGTGGATCAGCCGGGGCCACGTCCGCCTGGCGCTGCGCGGCGGCGAGGTGACCGCGCAGGACATCAGCACCAACGGCACCGGCATCCGCCCGGGCGGATCGTTCGACGACGATCAGCGGATCACGCTGCGCCGGGACGAGCGCCGGGTACTCGGGCCGGAGGACATCGTCGAGCTCTACGCCCAGGTGCACGTGGGCCGGTCGAAGATGTGGGCGTCCGGCGGCGTGGTCCAGCCGGAGTCGGTGATGGGCGAGGCCCCCACCATGGCTTTCCGGCCGGTCGGACGATAGAGGTCGCGCCGCCGCCGACCCGGCGAAAGCCCGGCGGCGGCGCAAGATCAGATCAACCTTTGAGTACGGCGGCCAGCTGCGCCAGCGCGTGATCCAGGTCCTCCTCGGTGACCACCAGCGGCGGCGCGAGCCGGATCGTCGACCCGTGGGTGTCCTTGGCCAGCACGCCCCGCTCGGCGAGCCGCTCGCACGCCTGCCGGCCGGACATCAACGCCGGGTCGATGTCCACCCCGGCCCACAGCCCCCGGCCGCGAACCGCCACCACACCCCGGCCGATCAGCGCCTCCAGACCGGCGTGCAGCCGGGCGCCGAGCCGGGCCGACCGCTCCTGGAACTCGCCGGTGGACAGCAGCCGGACCACCTCGGCACCGACCGCGCAGGCCAGCGGATTGCCGCCGAAGGTGGAGCCGTGCTCGCCCGGCCGCAGCACGCCGAGGACGGCCTGGTCGGCGGCGACCGCGGAGACGGGCACGATGCCGCCGCCGAGCGCCTTGCCGAGCACGTACATGTCCGGGACGACGCCCTCGTGCTCGATGGCGAACGTCTTCCCGGTACGCCCCAGCCCGGACTGGATCTCGTCGGCGATCATCAGCACGTTGTGTGTGTCACACAGCTCGCGCACCCCCGGCAGGAACCCGGCCGGCGGCACCAGCACCCCGGCCTCGCCCTGGATCGGCTCCATGAGCACGGCCACGGTGTTCGGCGTGATCGCGGCCCGTACGGCGTCCACGTCGCCGTACGGCACCACCACGAACCCCGGCGTGTACGGCCCGAAGTCGGCCCGCGCGTCCGGATCGGTGGAGAAGCTGACGATCGTCGTGGTACGCCCGTGGAAGTTGTCCGCCGCCACGATGATCTCGGCCTGCTCGTCGGCCACGCCCTTGACCCGGTAACCCCACTTGCGGGCCACCTTGATAGCGGTCTCGACGGCCTCGGCGCCGGTGTTCATCGGCAGCACCAGATCCTTGCCGCACAGCTCGGCCAGCCCACGGCAGAACGCGGCGAACCGATCATGCACGAAGGCCCGGCTGGTCAGGGTGACCCGGTCGAGCTGGGCGTGCGCGGCGGCGATCAGGCCGGGGTGGCGGTGGCCGAAGTTGAGGGCCGAATAACCTGCCAGGAAGTCCAGGTAGCGGCGCCCGTCCACGTCGGTCACCCAGGCGCCCTCGGCCTCGGCCACGACCACCGGCAGCGGATGGTAGTTGTGGGCGGTCCAGCGCTCCGCGTCGGCCAGCGCGGACGGGGTACGGAACTCTACGGTCGTCACAGGTTGTGCTCCCTTGCCATGCTCTCCCGGCCCTCGTCCGCGAGGCCGTCCACAGTTACGGGCAGGTGCCACTCGGTGCAGTCGATCA